>DUUU01000527.1 GCA_012841485.1 Armatimonadota bacterium | reverse complement strand
ATCGTCGGCGAGCCAACCAAGCCGGAGCTGGTCGATCCGCAGGTGAGGGAGACCGGCACGGGTGGCGGTCGGTTCACCTACACCGTGAAGTACAAGCAGGCGCAGAACTTGCCGCCGGCATGGGTGCGCCTGGAGATCGCCCTGAAGGAGAAGCCGGAAACCGCCCGCGTGATCGACATGGTGCGCGAGGGTACGGGCACTCCGTCCGGCGCCGAAGGCGTGCTCTATAGCTACACCACGCCGGAGCCGCTCAGCCCAGGCCGGTACACCTACCGGATCACCGCCTCCAACGGCTTCGAGGAGGTGGCGGTCGCAGGCGAGGAACCACTGATCAATACGCCGCCGACGCTCTCGGGCTGGAAGCTGAGCCCCGAGCGCGGCGATGAGAATACTCGCTTCACCTTCGAGGTGACCTATACTGACGCCGACAACCAGCCCGCGGTGTACCTCGGATCGGATGGGAAGTGGAATCGGGGCCTGCGGGTGAGCGTAGGTAACACCCTGTACACGCTGGAGCAGGCGGATCCGAACGACACCAACTACGCCGATGGCGCGCTCTACCGCGTCGAGATGACGCTGCCTGCGGGCGACCTAGGGCACTCCTTCATCGCCAGCGATGGGCACGCGTCGGTGCGCGCCCCGGCAAGCGGAGTGGTCCCCGGCCCGAAGGTGCTGCCGGCAACGAAGGTGAGCATGCATCTCAGCCGGGCCAGCGTGACCCTTGATGCTCAGACGGCGGTTACGCTGAACGGCGCCCTGGAGCCGGTGGTGCCGAACGCTAGCGTGACGGTAACCTTCGGCGTGCTCGTGGAAGGCGCGTCGCCCAACGACGTGACGGAAGAGACGCGACAGACCGTCGAGGTACGCACGGACAGCGAGGGTCGCTTCTCGGCCTCTGTCGTGCCCGACCAGGATGGGACGTGGGTGGTCCGCGCCAGCTACGCGGGTGACCTGGCGGAGGGCGGCAGCCGCGGCTCCGGCTTGGCCGAGGCCCGGTTCACGGTGGACCCGGCGCGCTACACGCTCGTGCCTGGAATGCACATGTTCGGCGTGCCTACGGCGTTCAAGACGCCGCTGCAAGACGCGATCACGGGTGGGGAGTTCCAGACCGCTCACTATACGGGCGACCTGGCGGCCCCCTACCTCTACGGACCGGATCCGGTGCTGCCGCCTCCGGTGCCGGGCAGCGGCTTCTGGCTGCGCGCCAAGGCGACGCTTCAGGTGACGGCGAAGGGCCGGCTGGTGGACCACTCGGCGCCGGTGACGCTTGCGATCCGGCCGGGGTGGCAGATCGTCAGCAACCCCTACCTGCTCCCGATCGACTGGCAGACCACGCAGGTCCGCGTTGCCGGCCAGACGCTGCCGATCATGCAGGCCGGCGAGTGGGTATCGCCGTTCGCGTGGACGTGGGATCCGGTGCGCGGTGACTGGCGCCTGCTGCATGGCGACTATGGAGGCTTCTTCGCGCAGACCGACCGCGAGCTGCAGCCGTGGCAGGGCGCATTCCTCTATAGCCGTGTAGAAGGCGAGCTCATCCTGGCGCCGCCGAGCGAGAACCGCGTGGCACACGAGGGAGCCCGCGCCGAGCGCGCGCGTCACCGCGCCACGGAGCGCGAATGGTGGATCCAGCTGCGCGCCAGCAACGGGCGCGAGGTAGATGAGTTCAACTACGCTGGCGTCACCGCGCAGGGCCGCGCCGCGACACACGCGCGCGTCTCTACGCCGCCGCGCCTGGCCGGTTACGTCGACCTCTACTTCCAGAGCCCCGGGAGCAGCACGCGGTATGCCACCGACTTCCGCAGCCCGGTGGCCGGGGAGCAGACGTGGGACTT
>DUUU01000526.1 GCA_012841485.1 Armatimonadota bacterium | reverse complement strand
GTAGAAGCAGCAGACAGCACCGGAGTCCGTATGCACGCGCACGGCGGCCGTGTCCTCATTCTCGATGCCGGGGTGGGCTCGATACAGCTCCGCCTCGATGCGCTCCGGTTGGGCAAAACCCGGCTCGGTGCTCGCGAAGTAGAGGCACTGGTTGAGGACGTGCCCCATCGCGTTGGCTACCGGACCGCCCAGTGCCCACTCGTCGCCCTGTCGCAGTTGTCCGTGCCAGCGCGAAGACTGGTAGTAGAAGTCCAGGCGCTTCCATAGACCGATGCCGGTCACCCGGCGCACCTTCCCGAGCGCACCCGAGGTGATCAGTGCCTTCAGGTCGCGCGTCGTCTGCCCCGAGAGCATCTGAAAATCGACGGCGCCGAGGCGTCCGGCAGCAGTTGCCTGCGCAACGAGGTGGTCCAGCTTCTCTACGGAGGGAAGGGGTGGCTTTTCGAGTAAGACGTGCGCGCCCGCCGCGAACGCGCCCGCGCTCATGGCAAAGTGAAGCGGCACCGGGGTGGCGATGGTGACGGCCTCCAACCCCTCGCGCGCCAGCATCTCCTGCCAGTCTTCGTAGACAGGCACGCCGGCCGCGCGCAGTCCATCGATCTCCTGCTCCATGCCGGGCAGAGGAGGCTGCGCCGCCGCGGCCAGGGTTGCCAGGCCCTCTGCCTCCATGCGCCGCAATGCGCTCACATGCGTGCGTCCAAACCCACCGATCCCGATCACCCCAGTGCGGACCATACCCTCGCTCCTCATATCCATTCTGACACACGCCGGGCGCGGGCCCAGCGCTCTGTTCGTGCGCGGCCGCCTACGGCCGCTCGATACTCCATCCACCAACGCGGGAGGTCCGTGCCGGCGTCACCTCGGTGATCCGGACAGGCCGGGCCTCTCTCACTCCAACGGGCGCCGAGGCAGACCGGCGCGTTCTAACGTGCGCAGGAAGAGCGCGATCACCTCGTCTCCGTAGGCCTGGCTATGGCGGTCGAGCGCCACGGTGGGCTCGCGGATCGTCTCGGAGGTGATCACCCCCCGGCGCAACAGCAGCCGGCGCTCGGCGTAGTGCCGGATCTCCGGATTCTGCTGGCAGAAGAGGAGCAGCGGAAGCACCCCGGTGAAGAGGCTATACGCCTCCGTCACGCTTCCGGCGCGGCGCAGGCGCCAGATCCGCTCCATCAGGTCTGCCGTGCCCAAGCCGGGCATCACGCCACAGATTCCCGCGGCGGCCAGCTCCATCAGATGGGTGCCCCCCCACCCTTCCAGAACGCCCACCTGACCGCCGGTCGCGTCGCGGATCGCCCCGACCTTCGCGGCCATGAGCGGTTCCTCAATCACCAGGAAGCCGAACGTCGGGCACTCGGCAAGCAGACGACGGACAAAGGAGAGGCCAACGGCTGGCCCGCCAGGGTTGTAGTCGAGCACCAGCAGCGGCAGGCTTGTTGCCTTTCCGGCTCCGGCACAGTAGCGGATGTGGTCATCCTCGGTGAGTGATAGCGAGCGCGGCAGCGCCACCGCGATCGCTTCCACGCCCAGATCCGCGCTTCGCCGGGCCAACTCGCCCGCCAGCCGGACGGAGGCGTGGCTGCAATGCGCGATCACCGGAATGCGCCCGCGCGCGCTATGCACGGCAGTCCGAATGAGGCCCATCCGCTCCGCTTCCGCCAGCTTCTGAGACTCTCCGCCATACGCAGGAAGGCAGATGGCGCTCACCCCAGACCGGACCGCCACCTCGACCTGCCGCTCGGTATCCTCCACCCGAACCGCTTCGTCCCCCCCGAAGGGCGTGATAAGCACGGGGACCATTCCATCGATCGGCAGCATCCGACCCTCCAGGCAGAGGCGACACGCAAGCGCCATGAGCGACGCTGGCAACCCCTGTCCTCTGAAGAGCAGCGTGCGCGGGGAACTCACCCGCTCTCCCCTTCCTGCTTCTGTCCGGGCCAGACGATTCCTGCCGCTCCCGGAGAGGCTTCGCTCAGCAGAATCAGTCCGCGGCGGTTGCAGGTCCCAGGGTTTCGCATCCGGCGCAATGGGCCAACGCGCGCCAGGATTTGCGCCCCCGCAAGCAGAATCTTGAGGCGTGAAGATCCTATGCTATGGTGCAGGTGCGGTTGGGTGTCTGATCAGCGGCCGGCTCTCGGCCGCCAGCCACGATGTGCTGTTGCTCGCGCGCGCGGACGCGGCCGCGCGAATCCGAGATCACGGCCTGGCGATTGAGGAGCCGGACGGGCGCATCACCTACGCCAGACCACGAGTTATCACCTCTCTCGCACAGATGCGGATCGATGAGCCGCCCCCCGATCTGGTCGTGGCGGCAGTCAAAGCGTATGACCTGCCGGAGGCGATCCGCGATATCGCGCGTGCCTGTCACATGGGGATCCCCGTGCTGACGCTTCAGAACGGGATCGGCAGCGAGGAGGCGGCGTTCGATGTGCTCGGATCAGAGCGCGTGGTGGCCGGCTCCTTCACCCTCAATGTGAGTCTCCCAAAGCCCGGCAGGGTGGCGCAACACACCTGGTCCGGGGGCATCGCCCTCGCGGAGGCGCACCCCTCGGGAAAACGCTTGGAGTCCCTGGTGAATCTGTTCACCGCGTCCGACATCCGAGCCCAGGCCTGTTCGGACTGGCGAGCGATGAAGTGGTCGAAGCTGCTCCTCAACCTCCTCGCCAACGCCTCATGCGCCATCCTGGATGTGACGCCGGGGGAGGTGCTTCTCCATCCGGCCCTCTTCCGCATGGAGCGCGCCGCCTTCATGGAGGCTCGCCGGGTGATGCGCCGCCTTCATCTTCGCCCGGTCGATCTTCCTGGCTATCCGGTGCGCCGCCTCGCCTTCGCGATGAGCTTACCAGCGCCCCTGGCACGCGTGCTGATCGCCAGCCGCGCCGCGAAAGGTCGAGGAAGCAAACGGCCCTCTCTCGCCCTGGATCTTGCCCGGGGAAAGGGCCGGTCGGAGGTCGGCTTCCTGAATGGCGCCATCGCTCGCGTGGCTATCGAGCAGGGGATGCGAGCGCCCGTGAACGCTTCGTTGGCCTCCGCACTGGAGGCCCTGGTCGAGGGCGCCGCAGATCATGCCGCATACCGCCACTCCCCGAAGGCGCTCCTGGCCGAGTGCGGTCTGACGAGGTAGCATCGACGGGTTCGGGCTCCGCCAACGCTTCTCCTCCGCCGCCGCGAGCGGCATGCAAAGCCGGCCTCGCGGCGTGTTCCCCCGGCAGCGGGGGTGCATTTCCCATCGATTGTGGGTAAGAACCCGCTGTCACCCGACGCACCGGGAGGGAGCAGCACACCGCAGATGAGCGCGGCAGAGGCACGTCTGGATACTGAGGGCGCTGGGGTCACCATCGTCGAGGCGGAGCTGGACACGCTGCTGGAGTCCGTGCCGGATCTCATCTCGATTCATGACGGCGCAGGCCGGTATCTCTATGCCAGCCCCTCCATCATGCGGCTCGTGGGCCGGACGCGCGAAGAGGTCCTGGGACGCACATGGCGTGAAATCGGCCTGATGCCCGACGCACTATTGCCGATGACCCAGGCCGGCGAGCAGGCGATGGCAACTGGTGAGCCGGTGATCGGGGAGGTCAGCCTCGCCAGTCCGGAAGGAACGCGCCGCTACGAGTATACACTGAGTCCCGTTCGGGATCGGGAAGGCCATATCGCCGCGGCGATAGCGGTCGTCCGCGACATTACCCAGCGGCAACTCGATAGGGCGGAGCGCGAGCGCCTGGTCGCGCAGCTCACCCTCGAGCGCGAGCGTGTGGCGGCGGCAGCGGAGGATGCGGAGCGCCGGGCGGCCGAACTGAACGCCATCATCACCTCGATCGATGACGCGGTGAACGTGTACTCTTCCGAGGGGGTGCTGACGCACGCGAACCCAGCCGCGGTGGCCGAGTTCGGGTTTGACCCCACCGGCCTCACCCGAGAGACGCTCCTGCAGCGGATCTCGCCGCGCCATCCGGATGGCCGCCCGCTGGCGGTCGAAGAGTTCCCGGCGACGCGAGGCCTGCGCGGGGAGCGCGTGGCCCAGCAGCGGCTCCTCTTCATGGATAGCCACGGTCGCGAGCGCACGGCCCTGGTATCGATCTCCCCCCTCGCCAAGAATGGACTGGTGCGAGGCGCCGTCGAGATCTGGAGCGATGTGACGGAGCTGGAGAAGGCCCTGGCGGGGCTTGCCGCGGAACGCACGCTCCTGCATACCATGATGGAGCAGATGCCTGCGGGAGTCATCATCGCCGAGGCGCCCTCGGGACGCATCACGCTCATGAACCAGCTCGCGCGCGAGTTGCTGGAGCATCCCTTCAGGGTGGCGCAGGATATCGAGCACGTGATCCGCTATCCCCAGCGCATGCACCGCCCCAACGGGGAGGTGCTTGGCACCGATCTTCCGCCGCTGACGCGGGCGCTCCGTGATGGGGAGAGCGTCATCGGTGAAGAGGTGCATCTCACGCGCACGGATGGCTCGGAGCGGGTGCTGAGCATCAACGCCGGGCCGATACGGCGACCGGATACGCTCGTGGAAGTAGCAGTCGCGACCATCCACGACATCACCGAGAGGCGAGTAGCTGAGCGGGAGCGCGATGCGGCCCGCCAGCGGCTGCTGGCGACCGAGCGGGAGCGGAAGAACTTCAACCGCGAGGTAATCCGCGCCATTACCCATGACCGCTTCTGCCTGGTGGAGGCGCGGGAGATCCCCACGATAGGGCGGCTCGTTCTGACGCTCCCGCTGGAGGATGAGGAGAGCTACCGCACCATCAGAGAGTGCTTGATCGAGACGAGCACGCGCGCCGGCATGGATGAGGCACGCGCCCAGGATCTCGTGCTCGCCGCGGGGGAGGCAATTACCAACGCGATCAAGCATGGCCGCGAGCCACGAGCATCCGTCTACAGCGACTCCGAGCGCGTCACGCTCCGGGCCTGCGACAAAGGACCCGGAATCCGGGCAGAGGACATTCCATCCTCCCTCTTCCGCCGAGGCTTCTCCACCCGAGTCTCCCTGGGCATGGGCTATACCATCATGCTCGAACTGGCAGACAGGCTGTGGCTCTCTACCGGTCCCGAGGGCACAATCCTCCAGATCGAGAAGCGGGTACATCCCGAAGAGACATCCGAGGAGCCGCCACTCGTGTGGGAGAAGCTCTGAGCGAAAAGGCTTTCCTCGTGGGACGCGCCCGGCTCCTCACCGGGCCACAGCGAGCAAAACGCATGCGGGGCAATCGTGCCGCGATGAGCCGGCCCCCCTTCCTCGCCGGAAGGGGGGCCAGTCTATGCGTGGGCTATGGCTTCAGCGGCACGGGTGCCGGCTGAGCCGCATTGGGGGTCACCGCGTCCGAGGGCAGCGCGGTGCTGGAGGGCAGCACAATGTTCACCTGCCGCTGCTGATCTCGCGACAGGGCGGCCGCCTGATCCACGTCGCGCACCACGCGCGGCGTCAGGAAGATCATCAGCTCCGTCTTCCCCTTGGCCGTGCCACGCGAACGGAAGAGCCCTCCAAGGACCGGGAGATCGCCCAAGATGGGCGTCTTGTTCACCGTCCGGTCCGTCTGCTCGCGGATCATGCCGCCCAGAACCACCGTCTCGCCATCACGGACGGAGATGGTCGTGTTGGCAGAGCGCTGGCTGATCAACGGCGCCTGGAAGTTGGTGAAGCCTTGCAGCTCGTTGGCTTCCTGGGTCACCTCGATGTTCACCATGCCGTTTTGGGTGATGTGTGGCGTCACGTCGAGAACGAGGCCGACATCCAGATAGCCGTAGTTGTAGCTGATCGTCCCCGCATCCGTTTCGCGAGAGCTCACCACGTAGGGCACCCGCTGGCTGATGTTGATCTGCGCTTGCCGATTGTTGGAGGTGAAGATGCGCGGCGTCGAAAGCACGTTGAAGCGCTTATCCGTCGAGAGCGCCGTCAGCACCGTCTGCAGCGAGGGCCCGATCACAGAGAACTTGAAGCTAGTCGGTTCCTGCGCCAGGTCCGTCGGCAGCATCTTGATGTTCGCTCCCACGGAAGCGCCCGCCATATCCTGCTGCATCCAGGTCCACTCCATGCCAAGCTTGCTAGTGCTATCGAGCGTGGCTTCCACGACCAGTGCCTCAATCAAGACTTGCTCCGGAACGACGTCGAGTTGCTTGACGATCTCTTTGATGGCGTCGTAGTTCTCCGGGGTCGTGGTGATGATGAGGCTATTCGTGTTCGGATCGGCGACCACGGTCGCCTGGCCCGCCAGGTCCAGCAGATTGACGATCTGGCCGCTTCCGGCACGCCCCACGCGCACAGTGGCACCTGAAGAACGCGCGCCTCCGCGGAATCCAGAGAACTGGCGCGAGGATGCCGCCTCAGAGCCGTCCCAAAGCTCCTCGGGCAAGGCGTCCTCGTCGAGCGCATCCGACAATCGCATCTCTGGCTGGGCGGCATCCAGACCTGCCTGCGCGCGGCCCCGTGCCGGCGCATCGACCTCTGCGGAGCGGCGCTGGTTGGTACGCGGCCGATAGGTGGTGGTACGCCGCTGGCTACTGCTGCTCCGGTAGCGCTGCTGGGAGTAGTAGCTGGATGAGGTACCGCCGGTGCGTAGCGCCTGCTCCAGGAGAAACGCGACATCTATCGCTTGAGCATTGGCGAGCGGCAGCACATAGGTGGTCGTCTCATATTCCACCTGCTTGTCCAGCTCCTCTATCACCATCGCGGCAATCGCAAGATTCGAGGGAGTCGCCGTGACGATGAGCGTGTTCGTGCGCTCGTTTGGCACAACCTGGGCGCGCACGGCATAGAGCGCCCTCCATCCGCCGCTGCCGCGCATGCGCTGTTCAAACGGCAGGCTCTGCGACGCGGCGGTGCGCTGCCCGGGCGCTGATGACAGGAGGACACTGGAGACAACGTCCGCCATCTCGGTCGCGCTCGCGTACTCCAGTTGGAAGACGCGCGTCTGCATCGTGCTGGTCACCTCTTTGTCGAGGTCACGAATCAGCACCTCCACTTTCGAGATATACTCCGGATTGGCGTTCACCACCACAGAGTTGGTATAGTCATCGGCGCTCGCGCGCACCTCCGGTCCGGTCGGCACCATGGGCATGCCCGCCTGCTGGCCATCTCTCCGGGTGCGGCGCGCGCGCGCCATCGCCGCGAGGCCGCCCCGGTTGGGGAAGAGGTCGTTGATGACGCGGGCCACCTGCTGGGCATCGGCGTGCTGCAGTTCGAAGACACGGATCTCGTTGGGGCGCTCTTCCGGGCCCTCGGCGCGGCCAAAACCGCCAGGTGAAGGCCACTGTACGGGAGGCGCCTGCGGCGCCGCGGCCGCTATGCGCAGAAGCGGGCCTTCCTTCAACAGCCGATAGCCCTTGGAGTTGAGCACAGCGTCCAGGACGCGGAACGCCTCATCCAACGAAAGCTGCTTCGCATTCACGATCGTCACCGGCCCCTTGAGCGCCGGATCCTTGCTGATCGTGACTCCAGCCGCCATGCTGAAGAACTTCAACACATTATCGATCTCCGCGCCGCGGAAATCGATGTTCAGTTTTGCCTTTTTGCCGGCGATAAAGGAACTCCACGCCGGCACCGCCGGGGTTCCCTGCCACTCCGTGCCGCTTGGCGCGGAGGTTGGGAACGGGATCCTGGGCGGAGCCGTGGATGATCCTGACGCTGGTGAAGCCGCCGATGGGGCCGGAGTGGCTGGTGCCGGAGCGGGTGGCAGGCCCGAAGGCTGCGCAGGCACCGCGGTCTCCGTTCCCTGCGGAGTTGCAGGCGCGGGGGCCGCACTCGCGGGCTGCGCGGGCGCGGATGGAGCTGGTTGCGCCGAGGAGGGAGCGGTGGGCGCGGCCTCCGCCTGCTTCTCGCCCGAGGGGGCTGGCTGGGCAGGAGCTGTCTCTGCCGGCTTGGGAGCCGGGGCAGGCGGCGCCTGCTCCTCGGTTCCAGCCGGGGCAAGAACCGCCAGCGCCAGGCAGAGGACCAGAGATCCCGGCCGCAGGAGCCATCTTTGGCGCGAGGGTAAGGGCATCACATCGGTTCTCCTGTGCATCATTGGGTCTGCCTCTCAACCGGAGTAGAGCTGGGGAGCGTGGCGGTCCCCTCTCCACGACGCCACCTCAAATAACGTTCGCGGCGGGCGGCGCGTTCCGCATTCGCGTCCACCATATTCTGGCTCGTCCCCGAGGCCACGGCGCCGGGCGCCATCGTTGTCATGACGGGAGTGGGCGTCGAGCCCGGAGGGGTGGGAGCGCCTGGAGGACTCGCGGGCGGACTTCCCGGAGCGCCCGGCTGCGCGCCCTGGGGCGCGGGAGCCGTCGGTGGCTGGCCCGGTGCCGCGGTCGCTGGCGACGGCGATGCCGAGCGCGCCGCCACGCCACCCTTCGTTGACGTCTCATCCAAGCCCGTGGATTTTGGCAACGTATAGCGCTTGCCGTCCACCGAAATGACAAGGTAATCGGGATTCAGCACTTCCAGCCGGCCACCACGGAAGAGATCGCCGCGCTTCAGGTAGTGGCCTTCCTTTGTTTTCTGCTCTTCCACCAGCGCGTAGCTGACGCCATCCAGACGAACGGTGCCGACATATTGCCAGTAGGAGCGTTGCTGGCGCCCCCCTTCACCGGGATTGCCAACCGGCAACGGGAGAAGGCCCTCCAGGCCGGCGGGCGGCAGGTTGAGCGAATCCGAAGAAGAGCGCGCGGACCTCGCGACGACCAATGGGCGGAAGAGGTTGCGTTGCTCCGCCGCGCCGCTCTTTACGGCCGTCGCTTGGCTCTCGCCCGAAGCCTTCTGGCTGCCACCGTTGGAGGAAGCGGCCTTTGCCGTCTCGCTCCCTGAAGCGGTGGGCGCCAGCGACGCCTTGCCTCCACCGGGAGCCGCCGTCGCCAGGTTGGTCTTGCTCGCAGACCGCTTCGCCGGCGGGCGAACGCTCACGAACCGGGTCTCATCCTGGGGCGTTGAAAGGGCAAGGGCGCTCGCCCCCACTCCGGCAAGCCCCAAGACCACCCACCTCACCCATCTCCGTTGCTCTGGCATACCTATCCTCTACCACGTCCTCACTTCGACTCGGGTGGCACACTGGAGTACACGGCCAGCCTCAATTCCAGACTCACCACGTCCGTGCTCGCATCGGTAGACACAACCTGCAGGCGCTCCAGCGCCACGCGGTCCTGCGTTTGCTGTAGGCGCCGCAGGAATCGGACCGCTTTTGGAAAGGGCGCCCGTACCTGCACCGTGAAGGGGAGCTTGCTCCCACTGGCCACAGCCATCGGCCGGCCCGGCCGAAGCGTCGCCAGCGTCACCCCCGCCTTCTCCGCGACGAGATCCAGCTCGGTCAGGATGCGTGTGGGCAGGCGGCTGGGCTCTTCGCTCCATGAGAGCGAGCGCACATCCTTCTCCAGGCCGGCGATCTCCTGCTCCAGGGCAGCGCAGCGCGCGCGCACGCGCTCGGCATCCGCGGCCAGCGCCTCGGGAGTGCGGCTGTCGATGCTCTTCACCTGCTTCAGCGAGGGCACACCGATACTGGCAACCACCAGCACACACAGCGCCACCATCCCCATCTCGCGTCGTGAGAGCTTCATTCCTCTACCTCTTCCGCGGCCCTCTTCGCGGAGGACGGTCGCTTCCGCGGGGTAGACACCTTCGCCGTGACACGACGCTCGGCGGTGTTGCCGCGCACCACGGCGCTGATCCCAAAGTGCGTCACCCGCCGCCCGCCCACCTGAGCCCCATTGGCAAAGTTGAGCTGGACCTGCTCCAGCAGCGGCGACTCCATGAGCGCGTTGGTAAACTGCGCCGCTCCGGTTGCCTCAAGCGCAGTTCCCCGGATGACGAGTGGCCTGCCACGCTCCAACTCGATTCCCGTCACCCAGACGCCCTGTGGCGCCGCCATCGCCAGCGCGTCCATCACATCCACCCACGGTGGATTCGGGCGCAGAGCCCGGCGCAGCGAGTCTGCCTGCGCCGATAGCTCCTGGTATTTGGCATCCAGCTTCTTTGCCCGGGAGCGCTCGGTGGTGACCTCACGCACCGCGGCTGCTCGCGCCCGCTGGAGATCGAGATGGTCGCGCCACCGCTGGTGAGCCGCCGCGCACCCCCCGATCAGCACCACGAGGGCGACGGCAGCCCCCATCCAGGCATTGCGCCGTCGTTGCCGCACTTGCCGCGCGCGCCGCACCTCCTCGGCCAGGAGATCGGCGGTGAGTGCCGCACCCGCCGCCAGCAACGCCATGCCATAGGCCCCAGCATACTGCGCGGCGTCTGCACGCGCTGCTGTGCCGAGCGCAGGAAGCTCAAGGGCGCCGGCGGGCAATTCCAGGAGTTGGCCCAGCCGCGGCGCCAATCCGGCCACCAGGCTGCCCCCACCCACGAGACGCACCTCGGTCGCGGGTGGCAACCCCTGAACCGCGACGGCGGAAAGGAGCAGGCCAATCTCTCTCGCGAGCTGGCGAACCCACTCGCTGCTCTCCTCCAAGCCGCTATCGTCGTGCGGCACGCACTCCAGGCCGTGCGCACGCTTGCGCTCCTCAGCGGCGTCCGCGGTGCATCCCAGATCGGCCGCCAGCGCCTGCGTCAGGTCGTTTCCTCCAAGCAGCACCGAGCGGCTCGCCTGGACCGCGCCTTCGGCGCAGTAGCAGACAGTGGTAGATGAAGCGCCGACGTCCACGAGCACCCAGGGCCGGCGCTCCGAATCGCTCGCTGCGGCCGCCGCTGCGAGCGAGCTGGCGCCGAGATGATTGGCGCGTACGCCGGCGGCTTCCAGGCCCTTCCGATAGGCACCCACCAGACTAGATCGGGCCGCGGCCACGAGCGCCACGCTCTCCTCATCGTCTCGCCCTGCCTGCAGATGCACCCCCGTCGCCAGCTCATTCGCCGGGAACGGGAGGTCGCGCGTCCCTTCCAGGAGAGCGGCGCGCGCCAGGGCATCAGAAGGGGCCCCGGGCATGCGAACGATACGCGCTGAGAAGTGGAAGGGCGAGAGCGCCACGGCTGCGTCACCCGCGCGCGCCTCCGCCGCGCCCAACGCGGAGCGGAGC
>DUUU01000525.1 GCA_012841485.1 Armatimonadota bacterium | reverse complement strand
GGCCGCGAGGGCGGCAGCTACGTGCAACGCCGGCTCGCGGCAGTCCCTGATGGCGCATCGCCGCTGCTGGTCCCCATGGGATCGGCCCGGGGCGCGGTGGCGGTGGTGGAGGAGGTAGGCCGCCGCGGGGGCTTCATCGCGGCGTTCGACTTCATCTCGCCCAACGGCCAGCCCGGGGTAGACCCCGGCGCCACATGGAAGTGGCTGCCGGTGGGCAACGCGCTGCACCGGAGCATCCGCTTCGCACGCTCGCTGGCACAGCGCCAGTCTTACGATGAGTTGGTGGAGCGGATGCGCGATCTGGAACGCCGCTTTCCGGGGCGGGTCGCGCTTCAACCGCTCGGGAACGACGCCGAGGGCACCCCGATCTTCGCCCTGCGCCTGGGAGATGCCTCGCGGCCCGCTTTCCTGATTCAGGCCAGCATTCATGGCGCCGAGTGGGTGAACACGGCTGCGCTCCTGCGCCTGGCAGAGGTGCTCGCAACACCCCAGGATGACCCGCGCCCGCGCTGGATCCTCGCGCACTTCGCCGTTCTGCTGGTGCCCGTGATGAGCCCCGCCGAATATACGCGCGGAGCGCCGCCAGGCGAGACCGGTCGCGACCTGGAATGCAACTTCGATTACCAGTGGGAAGCGCTCGCCCGCACGCCCCCCGACGAATGGCGGAACACGCTGCCCGTAGAGCGGCTCAAAGGCCCACGGCCCTGGTCGGAGCGAGAGGCGCGCATCCTCCGCGATCTGCTGGTGAATCAACCGATCATCGGCTATATCTCGCTCCACATGCATGGCGAGAAGCGTGGGTGGCGCATGGTCTTCCCAAGCGCAAACGCGTCGCATCACACCCCGCTCCTGGAGGATCTCTGCGCACTGGTCAACGCCCGCCTGCGCGGGCGTTTTCTCCAGGGAGCCACGCAACAGCTGATGCTGCATCCCGAAGAGTGGCGTGATGAGCCCTCCTCGATCAATTGGGCGAGCGTTCGCCGGATTCCCGCGTGCGCCCTCGAAACCACCGGCAGCGAGGAGCAAACGGCGATCACCACGGAGGTGGTCCACGAAGCCGCTCTTGGCTTCATGGAGATCGTTGCGGCCGACGCTCTGGCACGCCCCCAGCCCTGGGCCGTAGCCGGCCGGCGCGAGATCGAGCGCCCGGCGGGCCGAAGCAACCTGATCGCCTTCCTCTTCGGCGAAGGGAACCGGCTGCGCGTTGCCTACTGGAAGCATCGCAGGGTGGGAGTGCTCCGGATGCCGCCGCTGCCCCATGAGGCGTTCCTGCGCGACATGAAGGGGCACGCCATCACCTTCTCGCGCACCGAATCCGGGCTCCACCTCCCCGTGGGAGAGCCGCTCCTCTTCGATCCCGGGGGCGCGCCGGCGGAGAAAGTCGTGCGTGCCTTCCAGGAGGCCTCCCTCTTGCCGGCACCGCGCCAGGTGATCTGGATCCCCGCGGATCGCGCGCGCCTCTTCGGGCGCATGCAGCACGCATCTCGCCTCCGCCTGAAAGACCCCGGCGCGCTGGCCGATTGGATTGTCTGCACCGGAAAGCCGGATCGCGATCGGATGCCCTCCTGGTATGCCGAGTTTGCCATCAACATCCCGGCGACAGACACCTACACCCTCTGGGCGCGCGTGCGCTCCCCCTCGGGTCAGGCAGGCTCCTTCGCCATCGCCGCTCCCGGCACCCGGATACCGAGGGATTCTGCCCTTCTCCTGGGCAACACTGATGGGGGAGCGGCCCACTGGCACTGGACCAGCCAAGGGGATGGAAAGGACGCATCGCCTGGTTCGGGCCGCTTGCGGCTCCGCCTGACGCGAGGGGGGACGCTGCTGCGCGTGTACGCGCGAGAAGGCCTGGGCACCGCCGAGGCCAATCCGCGGCTCGACTTCCTCTGCCTGACGAATGACCCGGACTACACGCCCTCCGACGCGGATGTGCCGCAGGCGCTTCGGTTGGATCAGGCGAAGCGGACGTCCCTAGGGCCGCCCGCTTCGCCATCTCTTCCGGCAGGGCGCGTTCCATCGGACGGCTACAGCCGGATATCCCCGTAGGCAGAGACGTTCACCTGCGGCACGCGCTGGATGTTCGTGATCGACTCCAGCGGCACGAAGATACGGATGCGGACAACATCCTGGAACGTAGTCTCGATCTGGCCCACGACGCTCGCCTGGCCCACGTTGGCCGCCGGGCCGGTGATCTGCGCGGCGCCGACACGGATCCCGCTCCCCAGGCTGACAATCGGAACGATCTTGCTCGAAGAGCGCTCGGCTTCGGCGCGGTAACCCGCGACCTGGGTCGTCACGGCCTGGGCGATGTTGTCTCGCCACGACCTGGCGAGACGCTCTGGCGTGGTGCCGTTGAGCGCCGCCTGTTGCGCGTCGGCGGTGATCAGAAGCGTGTCGCCAGCAAAGACGGCCCACTCGTTACCCGCCCGGGCCACGCGAAAGTCTGCCGCAGTCACTTCCTGCTCGGACCGGAGGAATGCCTGCAGGCGCTGCGCCACCTGATTGGCGCGCTGCATTGCCGATATCCCGCCGGCGCTCGCGCGGATCCGGAGCACCACCTGGTTGCCAACCAGCACCTCGCCCTGCGATTGGCCTTCAACCAGGCGCTCGCGCGCGGAGACGTTGATCAGCGACGGCTGGGCGAGCGCGGCGCGCATCTGTCCTACACCGCTGGCGAGCCCCACAGCCGTCACCATGAGCACGATGGCGGCCAGCGCAATCGCTCTGCGCTTCTCCATGACTTTCTCCTCTCGCCCTGGTCTAGACATTGAAGTCAATGATCGCCGAGATGCCCACCCCGGGAACGGTGCTCGTGGGGGTGATTAGGGGCACCGTCGCATTCAGCGGGAAAAGCCCGTTGAGGCGGACCTCGCCGAGGGTCACCTCGCCCTGGGCGACGGAGCGCACGTTGTCTACTCGCGATGTCGGGCCCATCACCTGCGCAGCGCCGATGTAGAGACCCTGTCCCACGGAGAGGATGGGCACCACCTTGGTGCCCCCTTCGCGCTCGATGCCGCGCTGAGCCATGACGCTGTTGATGAAGGAGTTAATCTGGGGGCCGAAGACGCGCACCGCGTACCCGATGCCGAACACCTTGATCGCGGTGCCGATCGTGCCCCCGAGTAGAGCGCTCGCCCTGCCTACCGAGCCAACCATCAGGCCGGCCAGCAGCACGAGCACCAAGAGCTTCCGTTTCGCCATCCATCCACCTCCCACTCGGATACAGGGCCCGCCACTCACGCGTGGCAGAGCCCATCACCACTCAATCCGGGCATGGGAGGTGCCAATTGGGCCGAAATGACCGAAGCTTCCCCGGGATCAAGCCGAAATGACGCGCGTTGGCGCGCATCCGGGGCTACTCCCGGCCAAGGCCACAGGCCCCGCGCATTCGGTCGGCATCCGCCGGCGTGAAGTTGGGATACTCCGCGAGGAGGGCATCCAGGCTCTCGGAAGTGAGGAACTGCGCCAGGGGCTCCTCCGCCGGGCGCGCGCCGTCCGCCATAGCAAAGAGGTTACCCGCATCCACCGGGCGGAGGAAGCGCCCCTGCGCCCGGAAATAGGCCAGTGCTTGCCCGGCGAGCTCATCCGCCCGCTCCGCCGGCACGCCATGCTTCGCGGCTTCCTCCTGGAAGGACGACCGAAACTCCTCCTCCGTCGCCTCCGTGACCGAGTAGCCGGTAGCATCCTTCTCCAGCGAAAGGGGGTATTGCCGGTACACGCGCTCCATAAGGTCCATCGTCAGGACGTCGGAGAGCTTCTGGCCCTCGTCCAAGGTGGCATCCAGCATGCGGAAGAGGTTGCGCGGGTCGGCGGCGCGGATCACGCGGCCATCGCGCTTGTACCAGTAGAGGAGCTTGCGCGCCATCTCCTCCAGCAGCGCGTCGTCGGTGACTCCCTGGCCGCGAGCGACGTTCCGGATGATCTGCTTGAAGTTGTCGTCGGTGGGCCGGTCCACGAGCACCTGATAGAGAAGCCGGCGAGCGAACGCGTCATCAATGGTGGTCCGAACATTCAGGTTGGTCGAGAGGATCAGCCGCTGCCGGTAAGGCGCGCGGATGGAGGAGCCACCGGCGAACTTGATGATCGTCTCTCGCTGCTCCAACGGGT
>DUUU01000524.1 GCA_012841485.1 Armatimonadota bacterium | reverse complement strand
GCACGTCCGGCGACGGTACCGCGTTCCGTCCCGGGGAGGGAGGATGGCTTTGCGCCGCCCCCGCGCGAGACGAGCGCCGGATGCACCGGCGTGCCCCGCATCGCCACGAACCCGGTCACGGGAGAGGATGCGCGCATCATCGTCACCGGCGCCGGCTGCCGTGCCGGTGAACGGGCCACACGAGAGGGTGGTGAAGTGGATCCCGCGCAGAGCGTGATCGGCAAGGCAGAGGCACGCGCGATCACAGTGGCCCGGCGCGCTCTCCCTCCTGGCCTGGCGGCCGCGCGGCGCGGAATCAGCCGACGTCGTCGGGGTCGCGGTCGCGCCCGGGGCCGGAGAAGGTCTTGCCGCGATCCGGCTCTTCCGGCTCGAAATCCGAGGGCGGATTGCCTTCGGCGCGGATGTCGTACGGCCCCGGATCCACTCCGGCTGCCTTCGCGGTGTACCACTCGATCCGCTCCGCCTGGATGTTGCCGCCATGGCGCGGCTTTGCCGCGCGATGCAGATTTGACCCCTCTGGATCCTGCTTGATCTTCTTCTTGGTGCTCATTTGGGTACGCCTCCCGTGGAAGCGTACCCGACCAGCTGGCCCGGGAAACGGCCTCTCCAGTTCGGAGCGTGGCGCCGGTCTGCGCCATCATGCACGCCGCAGGCGTCTCCGGCGCCGGCCTACCCCCGCGCGATTCTCGCGCGTCTGATCGGCTACGTGCCGCGCTCTGCCGGCCCGACCACCGGGAGCTCGAAAACAAACCGAGAGCCCTTGCCCGATTGGCTCTCCACCCAAACCGTGCCGCCATGCGCCTCGACCACGCCCTTGACAAAGAAGAGTCCGAGGCCCGTGCCCTTGATAGAGGTGTGCGCCTTCGTCTCGACGCGGTAGTAGCGCTGGAATAGCTTGCCAATCATCTCCGGCGGAATGCCAAGACCCTGGTCCGTCACGCTGACGCGCACGCGGTCGCCGCGGGGCAGTGCCGCCGTGGTCACGGTCCCCCCATCCGGCGAGTACTTGATGGCGTTGCTCAAGAGATTGATCACCACCTGATACACCTTGTCGGCATCGGCGGTGATCTCCGGGATGCCGTCCTCCACCTCCAGGATCAGCTCGTGCCGCGACGTGTACGCCTTTTGCGCGGTCACGGCGCGCTCCAGGAGGGCGGGGAGACTACACGGTGCGAGAGAGAGGTGAAGCCCGCGACCGGCCTCCATGCGCGAGACGTCCAGCATCTCGCCAATCATCGAGAGGAGACGGCCCGATTCGGTGAGGATGATATCGAGGAACTCGTTCTGAAGATCGCGCTCTAGCTCGCCCGGGGCGGCGTCGCGCATCGTTTGGGCGAAGCCCTGGATGGAGGTGATCGGCGTGCGCAGTTCATGCGAGACGAAGGAGACGAGCTCGGTCTTCGTGTCGCTGATCTCCTTGAGGGCCGTGATATCGGTGAGTACTGCGATGAAGCCCTGCAGACGCCCGCGCGCATCGCGCTGCGGCGAGATGTTCGCAGAGAGAACGCGCCGCTCCTCGTCCGGCACGACGACTTCTTTCACGATGGTCATGCCGTCGCTCTGTTGGGCTTCTTCCAGGAGCGCCATCAGCGTGTTGCCCGCCGGCCAATGCTTCAGGCCCTTGCCGACGGCCTGGGCCGCCGGGATCGAGAGCATCGCCTCGGCGGTCGGGTTGATGAAGGTGATCCGCCCCTGCCGATTGGTCACCAGCACGCCATCCGCCATGCCATCAACAATCGCCTGGATCTTCGCCTTTTCCTGTTCGAGAAGGTGGTTTGCGTGAATCAGCTCGCGGTTAGCGAGGTTCACGCGCTCCTCTAGGCGGCGGTAGAGGCGGGCGTTCTCTATGGCGATGGCCGCCTGGTCGGCCAGCGTGGTCAGAAAATCGAGATGCTCCTCGCCGAAGTTGCCGCCGCTCTCCGGGCCGCTGATGTTGATCACGCCGATGGTCCGCCCGTGAAAGCGCAGGGGAACGCACATCGCCGCGTCCGCGTGCTCCCTCGCGCGCCCGCTGGCCGAACGCACATCCACCGTGCCCTTGTCCAGTACGATGGAGACCCCCGACTGGGCGACCACGCCGGCGATCCCCTGGCCGACCTCCAGGCGTGTCTCGCGCACGACCTTGCGATCCAGGCCGACCGCCGAGGCGATGCGCAGTTCCTGGCGATCATTGCTCAGCAGCATGATCGACCCGCAGCGGGCGCCGAGGATCGATGTGGCCCGGCGGAGCACCTCGCGGAGCACGCGCGAGAGGTTGAGGGTGGATGTGAGCGCCTGCCCCACGCGATGCAGGGCACTCAACTGGTGCATCTTGAGCTGGAGCGACTCGGAAAGCCGCGCGTTCTCAATCGCGGAGGCCGCCTGACCGGCGAAGGCCATCAGCACGCGCACATCCGCGCGCGTAAAATCGCTGTCGCGTGACCCGCTGACGTTGAGTACCCCGATGGTGCGGCGCTCCACCCGCAGCGGTGCGCTGATGGCGGAGGCAAGGCGATCCGCGCTGGAAAGGGAATCTGCGGCGCGCTCCTCGCGCTTGAGGAGGCGCGCCCGGTTGTGCGCCAGCACCCACCCCGCGATCCCTTCGCCCGGGCGCACGCGAACGCGCTGGATGACATCGGGGGGGAGGCCATGCGCGACGGAGATGCGCAGCTCGTTGGTT
>DUUU01000523.1 GCA_012841485.1 Armatimonadota bacterium | reverse complement strand
TGAGCGGCAGACTGCTCCGCCTCCTTCTTGCTGCGCCCTGTGCCGCGCCCGAGCACCCGGCGACCGACCCTTGCCTCGGCGGTGAACAGCTTGGCGTGATCCGGCCCTTCCTCGGAAACGATGCGATAGGTGGGCGTCGGCCGACCTTCGGCCTGCACCGTCTCCTGGAAGAGCGTCTTGAAATCATGCTCATGCTCGTGCCGGGCAATGGCGTCGATCTGATCGGCCAGGAAGCGCAACACGAAGCTGCGTGCGGCCTCCTGGCCCTGGTCCAGGTAGATGGCGGCGACCACCGCTTCAAAGGCATCGGAGAGGATGGAGGGACGGTCGCGGCCTCCGGCGGCCTCTTCGGCGCGTGATAGCAGGATGTGTGCGCCGAGGCCGGCGGCGTTTGCCGCCTCATAGAGGAGTGGCTCGCTAACGGCCGTCCCTTTTGCCTTGGAGAGCTGCCCCTCGGAGAAGTCGGGAAAGCGGAGGAAGAGGTACTCTGCCACCAGGCTGCCAAGGATGGCGTCACCCAGGAACTCTAGCCGCTCGTTGGACTCCTGGCCCTCCTCGGGATGCTCGCGGACGTAGGAGCGGTGGACGAGCGCCTGGGCGAGGAGCTCCGGTTTCGAGACTGAGATGCCCCACCCAGCAGCAAGGGCGGATACATCAGGAGGCATGCAGGATCTCCCGCATCCGCGTCATGTACTGGGGGAAAGCGATCTCAGGCTCGGGTATCTCCGGATGCCACCGCTTCTCCCATTCCAGCGAGAGGTAGCCAGTGTAGCCGATCTGGTCCAACAGGCGCACTGCCTCCTTCCACGGCATCTCCCCCTCGCCCAGCAACACCGGCTTGAAGCCTGTCGGCGAGAGGTTCAACCCATCCTTGATGTGGACGTGCCGGATGTGGCTTCCCAGGTAGTTGAGCGTGTCGGGAAGCGCCTCTCCGCAGCGGTAGGGGTGGAGGATATCCCAGAGGATGCCGACGCCGGGCCCGGAGACGCGGTCGATGATATCTGCCGCATCCTTGCCCCGGCAGAAGTCGTCATGCGTCTCCAGGATGACCGTCACTCCAACGCTTGCCGCGGTGCCTCCAAGCGCGGTGAGCACCTGGGCGATGTCGTCGGCGGCATCGGGTCGCGATACTCCGGGAGGGATGCGTCCCCCGAAGACGCGGATGTAAGGAGCCCCCAGGCCGGCGGCGACCTCAATCGCGCGGCGCGCGTGATCCACCTGCGCACGGCGCGCGTCACGATCCCGCCCGCTCAGCGACACGCTCGTGGCCAGGCAGCAGATCTCCAGTCCGGCGTCATGAAAGAGCGAGCGCGTGCGTGCCAGGCCCTCGTTGAACTCCGGCATCTCGTCGATCTCGACTCGCCCGCTGAAGCCACGCACCTCCACGCCGTCATAGCCCAGCGAGGAAGCCGTGGAGACGACGCGCTCCACACTCCAGTTCGGGCATCCCAACGTGCTGAAAGCCAACTTCATCCGTCATTCCTCCTGGCAATCGCGTCTCCATTTCCCTCCCGGGAGCGCGGCCTCCTGCCGCGCGCGGAACGCACACTGCCGGACCCGGGCGCCAGACGCGGTGTGCCACCAATGGGCGGGCTATGGCCCCTCAACTCACGACCCATCAGGTGCCACGGAGCCACTCGAGCTCGCGGCGCAGGCCCTCGCGAAGGCCAACGGTGGGCTCGTAGCCCAGCTCTGCGCGGGCGCGCGTGATATCCGCCTGGGTTCGCCGGACATCGCCCGGCTGCGCCGGCAGCGTCTGGCGCGCCACCGGCCGGCCCAAGAGCTCGCCCATCAGCTCCAGCACCTCCGCCACGGTCACCTGGCTTCCGCCGCCGATGTTGTAGGGCGTGCCCGGCCGGCCATGCTCGGCAGCGAGGAGATTGGCCTTCACCACGTCGCTGACGTAGGTGAACTCCCGGCTCTGCAGGCCATCCCCATACACGGGCACCGGCTCGCCACTGAGGGCCATGCGGAGAAAGCGGTGGAACGCCATATCCGGGCGCTGCCGCTCGCCATACACAGTGAAGTAGCGCAGGGCTACCGCGGGCACGTCGAAGTTGCGCGCGTAGGCAAAGCAGAGGTGCTCCGCCGCGAGTTTGGTGACCCCATAGGGAGAGACCGGCTGCGGGATCGTCTCCTCGGGCGTGGGCGCGCGCTCGGCATCGCCATAGATGGAGGAAGAAGAGGCGTAGACCAGCTTTCGCACGGGCATTTTGTGGACTGCCTCGAGGAGCATTTGGGTTGCCAGAACGTTATGCGCTGTGTAGGTGCTGAAGTAGTCGCCCCAACTCGCGCGCACGCCCGCCTGCGCCGCCTGATGGAAGACCCACTCGGCGCCTTCAAGCAGCCGGGGAAGGTCCAGCTCGCGCAGGTCGCCTTCGACGAAGGTGAACCCGGGCCGGCCGCGCAGGCCGGCGAGGTTGCGCTCCTTTTGGGCGCGAGGATAGTAGTCTGTGAAGACATCGATGCCGATGACGGTATGCCCACCGGCAAGCAGGGCTTCGCTCAGGTGTGAGCCGATGAACCCGGCGGCGCCGGTCACCACGCAGTGCATATGAGTCCTCCTCCAAGGATGAGATTAGCCATGCGCGCGTGTGTTCCTGTGTCACAGGCGCCCGGCCGGGATCGGCGGGCGCGAAAGCCATACCGGATAGGCAGCGGGATGGCCGTCGGGGCCACCCCGCTGCCCGTGCTTTGCGATGCTGCGGCCCAGGAGAGCGCGCTCCCGCAGGGAGCCCGTCGCCGGGTCGTCTGCATCGGGCCGGCGGCTTGATGAGCCCAGGCTACTCGATGGGCAACCGCTCTTCCGGCTGGAGCGTCAGCCGGACGCGCGAGACACCGGTCAGCGGCTCCGGGGTGGTGAAGCGGACGGAGTAGCGCCCCGGCGGCAGCGTGAGCGTGGTCGGCGAGGGAAGCGTCGTCCCCCGTGCCGCGCCTCCGCCGGTGAGCCGCGTGGCCTGTCCGGGCAGGTAGGAGAGCGCCTGGCCGTCGCGCAGCGTCACGCTCCAGGCAAGCGCCTTCCCATCCACCTCCAGGCGCGGATTACCCACCGCGATTTCGTCCAGCTCTGCGAGCGCCTTCACGTCATCGATGGCACAGGTGACCGTGGTTTTCCCCGGAAGCCCGTTGTAGTAGAAGGCGAGATAGCGAACCCGCGAGTAGTCGATGGGATCCTTCTCCGGCCGGGGGAGCTGATGATAGCGCCAGCCCTCATAGTCGTTGTCGATGTAGTAGTCGGTGGCGCCCTCGCCGTCACGGAGTTGGAGCTTGAACTTGCCGCCCTGGCCGTCGCCGCGCAGCCAGAAGCCGATCCCCTTGTGCCACGACAGATCGAGCGGCGGGTCGAACACCTTGCCGACGCACGACCACCCGCCTGCACCACTGAGAGTGCTGGTCGCCGTGTAGACAGCGCAGCGGCCGCCTTCTCGGGCATCCTCCGCCACCGAACGGAGTTCCTGGGTGACCCCGACGTGGGTCCATCCTGCCTTGCCGGTGCCTACCACGAGCGTGTCGAGGTCATTCTTCGGATCTTCCAGATAGGGCGCGAGGGTGTCGAAGCTTTCCAGAAGGCGCGCCTGCGCGGAGTGGTAGGCGCGGCCGGGCCGGGACCAGGCCCCGCGCACCACCTGCAGATCGACGCCGACCCGGCAGGGCCCCTCTTTGACCTCCACCTCCCAAGCGTTGGTCTTCCCATCGAGGGCGGTGATGTCGCGCCACGGCTCGTAGATCACGCGCTGCAGCGCACGCTCTTTTCCCTGCCCGACCAG
>DUUU01000522.1 GCA_012841485.1 Armatimonadota bacterium | reverse complement strand
TGAACCTCCGGAGCGGCACCCGCCCCGCTCGCCTCAAAGTCGGCGCTGATCGTGCCGGACGGGGCGTTCTCTCCCAGGCGCTCTCGCAGGTTGATCTCGTCGAGGTGGATGCCCCGGAGTGCGCCACGGAAGGCGTATCGGGGCTCCTTGCCCTCCAGTTCCAGAGAGCCGGTCGCGCTGAGCGTGCCGCCCGCTGCCTTCGCGGTCAGGGCGTCAATCTCGAGTCTCTTCAGGCCGGCCAGACGCGCCTCGACATGCAGATCCGATAGCGTCGCCTCCGGGCGCGCTACCGAAGTCAGGTCGAAGCCAACCGTAGCAGAGGGAGCGGTCACGGGTCCGGCCACGGAGACACGCAGGTTGTCCATGCGCCCCAGACGCACGTCCGGGAAGGGAGGGAGCCTGGGAATTAGCTCGCGCACATCCGCTTCCTCGATCCCCGTCGCCGTCAGGTGGGCACGCACCCAGGGCTTCTGAAAACCAGAGACCGTTGCCGTGCCGCTGAGGCGGAGCTTCCCGGCCGTGATGCGGAGGTCATCGGCCGTAGCCACATCAGGGGAGATCTGGAAGGTGCCATCCAGGTCGCTCACCGGCTGCGAGAGCTGGGGAACGCGCACCGCCACGTCGCGCACCTTCACGCGCCCTTGATAATCCGCCAGCTTGCCGGCCTCGATCAGGGCCGAAAGGCGGGCATCGACCAGGCCGCCCTCGGGTGTCACGGGAAGCTTGACCTGCGGGGGCACGTAGGCCAGCCAGGGTTTGATCTGGACGCCCTCGAGATCCGCGAGGACCGAATACGCCTTTCGATCGGGGTCGATGGTGGCATGGACGGCGACGCTTGCGAGCCGGCCCGTGTCACCGCGCGCGCGGAGAGAGACGGCGTAGAGGGGGAAGGCGCGCCCATCCAGGTCGAGGTGGATGCCGGTCAGGTGATGGGTGATGGGAGCGCCGCGCACCTGGTGATCCTCGAAAACGAGGGTGCCATCACGGATTGCCACGGTTGCGAGGAAGCGCTGGGGCCGGGCGTCTTTGGGAGGCTTGCTGGGTTTCGCGAGCTCCTCCGCGATCTCCTGGAGGTTGAACCGGCCTTTGCGGTCGCGCGAGACAAAGATCCAGGGGCGCTCTAGCTCGATCCGCTCGATGGCCTCCAGGGGCGGCACGCCGCGTTGGAGAACGGCATCTAGCGAATAGCGCACGCGCGCGCGCGCGACCCGCGCCAGCACGCCATCAGAGAGCCTATCCGAGCGGGCGATGGCGATATCATGCACCTCAAGCCCGCTCCAAAAGCCGCCCTTGAGCTGCCCGATACGGACTTCACGGCCAAGCGCGGCGGTAAGCTGCGCCTCGAGCACGTGGGGAAGATGGGCCCAGGTGTGGCGAAGCTGAGTGGCCAGCCAGAAGATGAGGATCACGCTGAGGATCACAGGGGGCGTCAGGATGATAAAGGAGGTATACCCCACTCGGCTCCTCATGCGTTTCCTCCCCACGTGACCGCTTGACCCCGGAGAAACCTTCGGCGCATTCAGACCTGCCTACTTCCAACAGGGCGAGACAGACAGGCTAGCCGCTGCGGCGCCCCGAGACCGCCCCGCCAGCAGGTGCATGAGCCAGGCATCCCAGGCATTATTGTATCATGGACACGAAAAGAGCGTCAAGGCAAGCTGATTGCGAGATGGCTCGTTTCAGCATCCTTCCGCTACCGCGACAGCCCCATCGTGGCCGAAAGATGATATAATGAACGAAGAGGCCGGGGGCTGCGGGGTGGGGAGGAGAACCGATGGAGCAGAGGAGCACACCCGGGGGGTATTGGATGCTTGCCCTGGTAGCCGCGGGAGTGATTCTCGGGGCGCTTGGCGCTCTACTCTGGGGCACATGGCATCCCGTGCCCGGGGAGCCAGAGCCGGTGCGCCTCACCTGGGTCGGTGATGTTCGCTCTTTCCTTTGGTCTCGCACGGAGCCGCGCCTGCTCCTCATGCGCCGCCGCGGCGAGGAACCAGCCGCCCGATGGTTCGCCTGGATCGGTACCAAGAGGGTGGAACCATGGGAGGGCACCACGCCGGCGGAGCGAGCGGCACTCACCGGCGAGTTCGGTTTCAACTCGCCCGAGCGGTGTGTCCCGCACATCACCCCGGACGGGACCCAGGTCGCCATGGTGAATCTGGATGGCCTGGCGCTCTTCGACGTTGCCTCCGGGAAAAGCACGTCCCTCCTGCGTGCCGGCACCGCGCCCTCCGCGTTCGTGGACGCGCGCTTCCTCTATGGCCCCACGTGGGCTCCGGATGGCCGGCGCATCGCCTTCACCACCCTCGAGTCGCGCTCCCGGCTGCCTCGCCCGGTGCGCGACCGGCTGCGCTCTCTTCCCGGACCGGTGCCTCTTGGCGAGTCCCTTGAGGAGTGGAGCCGCCTCGGCGTGCGCGCCGGGGTGTGGGTCCTCGACACACGCACCGGGTTTGCCTGGCGGCTCTTCGATGCCGGCCCCTTTGATCCACGCGAGGGGCTGAATCGTGAGCGCCTCTGGCTGCAATGGTCGCCCGACGGGCGCCGCCTCGGCTTCATACGCGAGGGGGACGTGTGGGCGGTTCCGGTGGAGACCCGGTAGGAAGGCCGTGGCCTAGAGGAGCGCGGTGCCTCGCGCAGTCCATCAGCTGCCACAGGATCCTCACCACGCTGAGGTCGATGGCAGGGTGCGCTAGGGACGCTCTTCGACGGGCCCACCCAACTCCCGATCCCGGGGAGGTGGACCCGTCGTCCGTCTCCTCTCCTGATGCACGGCGGGTGGTTCTACTGCGCTCGGATCTCCTC
>DUUU01000521.1 GCA_012841485.1 Armatimonadota bacterium | reverse complement strand
TGATGGCCGCCGGCAGACGATCACCCTGGTGTTGGAGGAGATGCCCCGCGAG
The DNA here is from genome assembly GCA_012841485.1 of Armatimonadota bacterium. Next base: position 6,439 of record DUUU01000521.1, on the reverse strand, counting down.
CAGACTGTCGGCGGATAGCCCGATCACTGCGCAGGAGAGTGGAGCCCGCCGGGCGTTTGTCGCGGGGCGCCCGGCTCCCCGCGGTTCTGAGGACCTCGCGGCCTCATCACGGATCGGTGGCGTCGCAAACCGGCGCGCCATAGCAGGCCCGGCGGCTCCCGGTCGCCTCCCAGACGAACGGGTGTCGGGCAACCCGGTTTGCTGACACCGTCTGCTCAGGCAGGAATCGCGCGGTGGCCAGATAAAAGGGTAGTGCGGCGGTGCCCACGGGGTGACGTTGGGATGCGTCTTTCGTGGAGCCGCCAAGACCGCGCGAGCTGTTGCTAAGGAGGATGGGCCATGAGACGCAGTGGATTCACCTTGATCGAGTTACTCGTCGTGATCGCCATTATCGCCATCTTGGCAGCGATCCTCTTCCCGGTCTTTGCGCGCGCCCGCGAGAACGCGCGGAAGAGCACCTGCCAGTCCAACCTGAAACAGCTGGGCATTGGCTTCGGCATGTATCTGCAGGACTACGATGAGGTTTTGCCCCCACCCTTCATAGACAAGCCGACGCGGGACGACCGCGTGCGCTGGCACCAGCTGATCCAGCCGTACGTGAAGAACTCGGAGGTGCGCTTCTGTCCGAGCGACTCGAAAAAGGATCCGGCCAACCCGGATCACTGCAGCTACGCCGTGCTGATGAACGGCCACGTCTTCGTGGAGAACAGTGGCGGCGCGGGCCAGCGCTCCCTATCGGAGTTCACCCGGGTCTCCGAGCTGGGCATGGTGGTGGATGCCGACTCGTGGTACGCTTACTACGGTCCGGTCGCGAGCCACTCAACCGCGCATCCTTATCAGGACAAGCTGAGCAGCACGCGCACCGCCGGCGACTGGAAGTTCCTCAACCGGCATTCGGAGGGCGCGAACTGCCTCTACGTGGATGGCCACGTGAAGTGGCAGAAGGCAAGCGGGCTGATCCAGAATACGACGTTCTGGGGGTGCGCTGGCCTGTGAGGGCGTTCCTACCGGGCAGCGCCCCCAGGGCGCTGCCCGGTAGAAGCCCTAGAGCATCCCTTCCGCGCGCATCCAATCGACGGCGCGCGCCATCGCCTCCTCGGGCGTGTAGCGCGGGATGTAACCGAGCTTCGTGCGGATCTTGGTGAGGTCCGGGCACATGTGCCCCTTGAAGTGGTAGTGCGCGCCCGGGTCTGGGGAAACGCGCGTGGCATACTCCTCCCAGGAAACCCACTCAATCGGGATCTCCACCCCGTAGATGCCGGCATACACCTCGATAAACTGCCGGGCGGTGATCGCATACGCCGATCCGACGTTGAAGATCTCGCCGGCGGCCGCTTCGCGATTCCCCATCGCGAGGAAGAAGCCCTGGGCCACGTCCCAGGCGTCGCATGGACTGATGAGCGTCTGGCCCGGCTCTGGCAGGATCACCGGCTCGCCGCGCTGGTGCGAGCGGTGAACCTCGATGCTGCGCCCGCCGCGCCCGTCGAGGGGGATCTTGCCGGGGCCGCAGATGTTGGGGGGCATGACTGCGGAGAACGCGATGCCATCCGCCTGGGCGCGCTCCCGCGTGGCCAGCATCTCCTCATAGCGCCGGGCGTAGCCCTCAAAACCACACGGGTTTTGCGTCTCTTCGGGTGTGGGCACGACCCGTGGCTCGCCGAACATCCACAGCGACCCGCACAGCAGCAGGTGCTGGCACGAGCCTTTCACCGCTTCGTAGACGCCCGGTGCATCGGCGCCGAGGATATCCACGAGCACCTCGGGCGCCAGGTCGCGCAGAAACGTCGCCCACTCCGCGTCGCCGCGCCGATAGGCGCGTTGGATGACGTTCACCGATTCCCATCCGTTCGGGATGGGAGTTCGGCCCGTCGTGATGACGGTGACCGCGTGGCCCTCGCCAAGGAGCATCTGGACCAGGTTCTTGCCGATGTGGCCTGTTCCGCCGATGACACAGACTTGCATTCTCAACCTCACAATCCCGGGACTGGCTGCGGGCGGTGGCCCCTCTCCCGGAGGTGGGCCAGCGGGTGCTTGCCGGTCGCAAGCGCGCCCTCCAACGAGCGGATTCGCGTCAGGGCCGATGGCCGCTCGATTCGATCCGCCGCAGATCCGCGGCTTCGTGCGGGTGCTTCTCTCCCGTTGTCCTGAGAGGAGCCGGAGAGGTGGGGCGATTCCGGAGTGCGGCAGCGTGGAGAGGGGTGTATCCGGAAGAGTGTGTCATCGAGAGCGAAGCAGCCGTCTCGATGAAGCCCCACGTCACCTCCGTGGGAGGGAGTCCGTCTATAAGCCGAGTTCTGTACCCCTCGCGGGGTGGCGATCATCTGTCTGGGCGCACCGGTCTCCCGGGCGCGCGATGCGCTCGGTTTGGGGCAGGACGGGCCGCCCTGTCGCCCCAGGTTGAGCTTGCTCCAGGCGGGGTTTACCCAGCCGGTCCGTTTCCGGACCGCTGGTGGTCTCTTACACCACCGTTTCAGCTTTGCCGGCAGCGCCGGCGTTTTCTTTTCTGTGGCACTTTCACTTCAGGTTACCCTGACGGGATGTTATCCAGCGCCTTGCCCTGCGGAGCTCGGACTTTCCTCGCCCTTCCGGGCGCGACCGCCCAACGGACTCCCTCCGCAGTCTAGATTCTACCACACCCCGCGTATTGCCGCAACCAGGAGATCAGCGGTTGAGACTTCGGAAGGGGCGAGCATCGGATAGGGCCGGCTACTCGCAGACACGCTCGGGGAGTGCCAGGATGCGGTTCCTTCGCCGGCGAAGTGGGAGCTATACTCGGGATGAACGCCGATGGACGAGATCGGCTGGCTGAACTGGGAGGATCTAGGTGATCGGTCTGAAAAGGCACACGGTCCGCATTGTCGACTATGATCCGGCATGGGCTGCCCGATATCGGGAGGAGGCGCGCGCGATAGAGGAAGCCATGGGGGCGCTTGCCATCGACGTGCAGCACGTGGGGAGCACGGCGGTGCCGGATCTGGCGGCGAAGCCGATCCTCGATATCGCGGTCGCGGTGGATGCGCCCCGGATCATCCCGGAGGTGGTCAGGCGTCTGGTGGCTATCGGCTACATCGACCGCGGCGATGCCGGGCGCAACGGCGGCTACCTGCTAGTGAGGGAGTCGGAGCCGGAGGTGCGGGTGGTTCACCTGCACCTCGTCTGCCGCGACGACGACCAGTGGCGCAACTATCTGGCGTTTCGCGACCTCCTCCGCGGCGATCCAGAGATCCGCGCGGGGTACGCGCGCCTGAAGCGCGAACTGGCGGCCCGGTTCCCGAACGACCGGCGGAGCTATACGGCTGGCAAGGAAGCGTTCATTCGGAGCGCTCTCATCCAGGCCCTCTCAAAGGGCTGATACCGGGCGGGCGCGACGCGATGGATAGGCTGCCCCGTAGAGGACGGGCCAGCGAACACCGGCCGGCTCTGAAAAAACCGCTTGACACATTCTCGCCCGGGGTGCTACACTGCTCCCACTATCATGGCGGTTTTACGCCGGGCCACCGGCCGGAGCAGGTGAAAACGCCCGTACGGCGCCCAGAGGGGCGCTTTGGCGGGGGAGGGAGGCACGACATGCGGTGCTCTCGACGCGGTTTCACTTTGATCGAGCTGCTGGTTGTGATCGCGATTATCGCCATCCTTGCGGCAATCCTCTTCCCAGTCTTTGCCCGGGCGAGGGAAAACGCGCGCAAAGCGAGCTGCCAGAGCAATCTGAAGCAGATCGCGACGGCGGCGTCGATGTATGTGCAAGACTGGGATGAGAGGATGTTGGAGCGGACGCTGTGGGTGGCGAACGCGACGACGCATCCTTGGGCGCCCTACATCAAGAACGCGCAGGTCTGGCGGTGTCCCAGCCGCCCACCGGGAACCTGGAGCTACAGCTACCCGTGCGACCAGCACAACAAGGCGCTCTCCCAGTTCGAGTGGCCATCCGACTACCTCATCACGTTCGACTCGACTGTGACGGGCCACCACCACAGCCGTTCGGGCTGCACCTGTAGCGACGGCCCGTGGGCCGGGGTCACGCGCATGAACCCGGTCCACAGCGACGGGGTCAACTGTGCGTTCCTGGATGGCCACGTGAAGTGGATGAAGCCCGCGGCGGCGTATAAAGAGCGGCACTGGGACTACAACGCGCCGTAGGAGGACGCCCAGGAGGAGCGCGTCAGGACTCGCGGGCGACCCGGGTGATGTAGCGGAGCTCGTCGGGCGAGAGCTCGCCGCCGCGCGTGCCGTCGTAGTGCGTGTTGAAGCTGAGCGCCATGGCGCGCAGGCGCGGGCCGGACAGGCCCTGCTCGCGCCATTGGGCTAGCATCTGGTCGATGGCCTGGCGCCGCTGCTCCGGGATCGCGTCGATGATGGCGGTGAAGCGGGCGAAGACCTGCTCGAGATCCGGCTCGAACTGGATCTCGCCGTCGGGTGAAAGAAGCGAGAAGCCGCGTTCGGGATCGTAGGAGGTCTCAAACTGGGCGCTTGAGCCGCCTGGTTTATCATACACGATGCCTACAAAGTCGGAGCTCGCCTCCAGGCGAACACACCCCATGGCAACGTCGCCGCGCTCCTGGCGCACCTTTTCGCAGTAGGCGCGCACGCGGCTTGCCAGTTCCTCCAGCTCTCGCATCTTCCTCCCTCTCAGCGTGCCTGTCTCTTTGCGCACGCGGGGCAAATCATCCCTGTTGGTCCTACTCTCGCCCTCGGGGGATGGCGCAGGGCGAACACGCCAGGGGTCTGCTCCCCGGCAGGCAGGATGCGCGCTTGAGCCCGTCGGCCCATTCGGCCGGAACGGCGGTGTGACCCCTTCCTGTAGTTAGCTATCGCCGCCCGGAATCCTGCGGCGGCGATGATGTCCGGGGGCGTGTTGCGTGCGATAGCGGTCGAGCCGGGGTGGGGCCCTGATCGGCCTGGCGGGTGTGTGAAAATGAGCGGCTCGCCTTCGTGAAAATTGCTTCCAGAACCTATTGACAGAAATCGAAGGTTGCGATATACTATGGGTGCGATTGGGGGATAAGGACCAGTAGCGTAGCGGTTTAACGCGCATGCCTGTCACGCATGAGATCGCGGGTTCGAATCCCGTCTGGTCCGCCAGTCGATGGGGGCCGTCCAAGAGGATGGCCCCCATCTCGCTTGCCGAGATAGCTCAGTTGGTAGAGCACACGACTGAAAATCGTGTTGTCCCCAGTTCGATTCTGGGTCTCGGCACCAGAATGCCTCTTCGGGCCGGACGCGGTGCTTTCCGTGTCCGGCCCTTCTCTTTTGCCATCGCCACCTGCTCTCTTCCGCTTGAAGCGGGCCGTTCAGACTGGCAGGATGGATGGTCCGGCGTGGCCGGCGCCGGGCATGCCCCGAACGCCAGGTGGTGACGGCGGAAACCCAGGGGGACGCGGCTTCAGAGCGCCGCCAGTGCGGCACGGAACTGCGCCATGATGGGCTCTACCTTGAACCGCGCGTTGGCGAGGATCGCTGAGGCTGCGTCGAGCGCCTCTTCCTGCTCCGCGTGTCCTTGCCGCACCAGCTCCAACAGCAGATCGAGACCCCAGTAAACCTGAAGCCCATCGGCCTCGGCTTCCTGGCGCATCTTCTTGTCGTTGGTCCACACGACGCCGTTGGGTGTGAGGTTCTTCGCGTAGACCAGCCAGAGGCGGTCCTGGAAGGAGAGGCTCCGCCGGCGGGTCTGAGCCTCAAGGAGCAGATCGAACTCCGGCTCGACAGCAACCAGGCCCAGCTCATCACAGCGCCCCTCCTCTAGGGAACGGATCTCGGCGACGATGGGCGTCAGCACGTGGACCTCCCAGACGCGACGGGCGCCGAGCACCAGAAGCTCCTCCGCCGCGCCGAGGAAATCGATGAGGACGCAGGCGTCTGCGACGACGATGGGCCTGGGTGCTGCCGCTCTCATGCGGCCCAGTCCTCCATTCGCTCGAGGAGCTCCTCGTGGGAGAGGCGCAACACCTCGGCGGCGCGGGAGCGGGTGATCCGCTCCTCCTCGAGCGCGCGTCGCACTAGGCGGCTGAGCCGATCCGCGGTGAAGTCGACGTCTACGAGCTGCTCGGGCTCCTTGGAACGCCTGTTCTCAACCGGCTGGTACTCCTCTGGGCCGAGCGGCAGGGGTTCGCTATGCCGGGCGCGGCGGCCGTAGTGACGCTCGTACTGTGCATTGAACCGTTGCCATACGCTCCTATCGCCCTCCTCAGCCAGCCGGTAGAGTACGGTCTTGTAGCTCACCCGAAAGATCCGCTTGACCTTGAGCACCCTGTCGATGAGGGGGAGGCCACACGTGTCGTCCCACTCCTGCTTGAAGACCGCGGATGGCATGAGGAAGTGGGCGGCGAAGCGGTCGGCCTCCTTTTCCTCCTGGGCGATCTCGTCGGCTTGCTCCACACGGAAGGAGTCGGGGTGAAGGACGAGATGCCCGAGCTCGTGAACGGCGCTGAAGATCCAGCGTTCC
>DUUU01000048.1 GCA_012841485.1 Armatimonadota bacterium | reverse complement strand
GTCCGAGAGCTTGCGGCGCAGCGTGTTCACCTCGGTCTCCTTCGCCTTCAGGGCAGAAGCGGACGGCTTCTCCTGAGTCTGCAGATCCCACAGCTCGCGCTGCTTCTGCCAGAGCTGGGTACGCACCTTCCGCGCATCCTCCACGTAGGCCTTCTCCTTCTCCGTCTCCGGGGCGACGCGGCTCCCCCATCCCCAACCCCCTTGCGCCTGCGCCGGCGCGGCATACAACAGCGCTGGAACCAGCGCGACGAACCACCATCGTCGAAGCATGTCCTCTCTCCTTCCTCAGAAGCAGCGTGCAGAAGCCGTCTCCTTCCCCAACCCGCGACCGCGCAGCGTCGGATGCCGCGCGACGAGTGCAAATGGGGCTGCGACTTCTTGGTGTTTTGCCTTGGACCTGAATCGGGAGGTCCCGATCATTCAACACATCTGCGGCCGCTGCCGGAAGCGGCGCATGGCATCATCTCAATGCCAGTGCAGCGGCCTCTACTAACCAGACGAGCCACCGGCAAATGCGTTCCCGAGCTGGTAAGCGAGGATTCCAGGAAAACAACCCGGGATACGGAACCTGATAGAAAGAGGCGAGATGGAGGGTGGCATCGGTGAGCAACAGAGGTGACCTGGAGACGATGGCGCGCGAAGAGTATGACCTCCTCGTGATCGGAGGCGGCATCCTCGGGTGTGGCGTGGCACGCGACGCCGCGATGCGCGGGCTCCGTGTGGCCCTCGTCGAAAAGGAAGACCTGGGCTATGGCACGACATCAAGATCGACGCGGCTGATCCACGGGGGGCTCCGCTACCTGGAGCTGTTCGACTTCGCCCTGGTGCATGAGGGGCTGCATGAGCGTCAGCACCTCCTCCAGATCGCGCCCCACCTGGTCCGCGGCATCCCCTTCCTCACCCCGAGTTATGTCGGCGACCGCTGGGGTCCGCTCTTCCTCCGCGCCGGCATGGTGCTTTACGACCTCCTCTCGCTGGGGAAAAGCCTTCCCTCGCACCGGATGCTCACTCCCGCGCAGGTGCGCGAGCTGGAGCCGGGAATCCGGAGCGAGGGCCTGCGCGGCGGCGCGCTTTACTACGATGCCCAGGTCGCCTATCCAGAGCGGCTGTGCGTGGAGAACGCGCTCTGCGCCCAAAAACACGGGGCCCAGATTGCCAACTATGCGGAAGCGCGCCAGCTGTTGCGCGACGGCCAGCGCGTTTGCGGAGCCCTCGTGGAAGACCGGCTGACGGGCGCAACCCATCCCATCCGCGCCCGGCTCACAGTGAACGCCGCCGGCCCCTGGGCCGATGAGGTGGCGCGCCTCGCTTCCCCAGAGGCCCGGCCCGTCCTCCGGCGCACGAAGGGGATCCACCTCCTGGCCCCCTCGTTCACACGGCACGCCATCGTGCTCCAGGCTCGGCGCGACGGGCGTATCTTCTTCGCCGTGCCGTGGGAAGGCAACACGCTCATCGGCACCACCGACACTGATTACGAGGAAAGCCCAGACCAGGTCACCGCCCTCCCGGACGAGGTGCGCTACCTGGTGGAGGAGACACGCCGCGTCTTCCCGCATGCCGACCTCGGCCACGTCTTCGCGACCACTGCCGGCGTGCGCGCGCTGGTGCGCTCTCGGAAGAAGGCGGAGTCGGACGTCTCGCGCCGGCATCGGATTGTCGACCACGCCCGAGAGGGTACGCCCGGGCTCCTCTCCCTCTTCGGCGGGAAGATCACGGCCTATCGCGCCATCGCTGCCGAGGCCGTCGATCTCGTCGGACGCATCCTCGGGCGCCGGATGCCCTGCCGGACCGCCGTCGAGCCGCTCCCGGGCGGCAGCGAAGCCCCAGAGGTCACGCGCGCCCGGCTCGCCCCTCGCGCTTCCGCGATTGGCCTTGATGAGGAGCAGGTCGAGCATCTGGTTGGGCTCTATGGCACGCGCGCCGCGGAGGTGCTGGCCCTGGCCGAAGCCGACGCGCGCCTGCGCGAGCGGATTACCCCGGGCCATCCCGAAATTCTCGCCCAGATCCACCACGCCTGTCGCGCGGAGATGGCCGTCACGCCCGCCGACTTCCTCCTCCGGCGCACCGGGATCGGTTTCCGCCCGGATCACGGCCTCGACGCGCTGGAGCGGGTCTCGCGCGAATTCGCCCTGCTCCTCGGCTGGAGCGCGGAGCACGAGCGCGAGGAGTGCCGCCGATATGAAGCCGCCGCCGACTACCTGAGCGCCGGAATCGAGCCCTGACGCATCGCGTGGCCACGTAGCCGGAAGAGGAGTTGCCATGCCGTTCGTATCCGCGGAAGAGTTGACGGAGATCGCCGAGAATGCCCTGGCGGCATACGGAGTGCCCACGGACGAGGCGCGGGTCGTGGCCCGGTCGTTGGTCGCCTCCAACCTGGCCGGGCACGACTCTCACGGCGTGATGCGCCTGCCGCAGTACCTGGAGGCGATCCGGGCAGGGAGCGTTGCCCCGGGCGCGCCCATCGAGGTAATCCGTGAAACGCCCAGCACAGCGGTGCTCGACGCCCACTGGGGCTTCGGGCAGGTGGCGGCGACGCGCGCCGCTGAGATAGCGGTCGCCAAGGCGGAGGCGTGTTCCCTCGCCGGCGTGGCGGTGCACAACTCCACGCACATCGGCCGGCTGGGGGAGTACGTGGAGATCGCTGCCGCACGCGGCATGGTCGGGATGCTCTTCGTGAACGGGCATGGCGGGGCGCACAACACGGTGCCCTGGGGCGGCGCCGACGCCCGGCTCTGCACCAACCCGCTCGCCTGCGCCATCCCCACGGGGGACGCCCCCATCGTCATCGACATCAGCACCTCCGCGGTCGCCGAAGGGAAGGTGCGAACTTACCGCATCCAGGGAAAGCCGGTCCCCGAGGGCTGGATTGTCGATAGCGACGGGAATCCGACGCGCGACCCCAACGTCCTCTACCAGCAACCGCCCGGTTCGCTCCTGCCGCTAGGGGGCAACGTTGGCCACAAGGGCTTCGCGCTGGGGCTGATGGTGGACGTGTTGGCAGGAGCACTCAGCGGCGCGGGGTGCAGCGGGCCGGGCGCCAAGCGGGGCGGCAACGCCTTCACCCTCCTTGCCATCGACCCGCAAGCGTTCTGCGGCCGCGATGAATTCGCTGCGTTCGCGGCCAGCCTGGTCTCCTGGGTGAAGAGCTCACGCCTGGCGCCCGGCGCGGAGGAGATCCTGATCCCGGGCGAAGTGGAACGCCGCGAGGCACAGCGCCGCCGGGAGAAGGGCATCTCCCTGCCCGACGAGGTGTGGGAGCAGCTCACGCGCCTACAAGCCCCTGACCCGCCTCGGGCTGCCGGCACCCATGCGTAATGTTGAAGAATGAACCGGCTATGCGACCGTGCCCGTGGAGGTCCGGCGGGCGTGCGCACCCCATCCGTGTCCGCCGACGGATGGCCTATGCCCCGAGGACCTGCTTCACGAGGGCGACGTTCTCCTCGACCATGTTATCCTTGTCGCCGCGGTGCATGCCGACGTTCACAACGTCGCCCGGCTTGATCGTCTCGAAGGCATACTCGAACGCCATGACTGGGTCGATGCGGCCGGCTGCCATGATCTTGTAGGCGATGCACGGCTTTGCCAGGCGTTGGATGCACTGGCCGGCGGCGAAGGCATCAGCCAGCTTGAACTTATGCCCCTTGCCACTGTGCAGGCTGCCGCAGTTGAAGAAGCAGACGACGTGGAAGTCTACCAAGTCCAGGCTATCCACCCAATCGTGCGTCTCGGTCGAATGCCCGGCGACGCCGACCGGAATGTCGTGGCCACGGGCGTGCTCGATCCAGGAGCGAAGGGTTGCCTCGTCACGCTCGGCATAGAGGTTATCCACCAAGCCGCCATGGAAATAGAGGGCTTTGGCGCCAATAGCCACGGCTTTATCGATCGCCTCGAACATGCTGGCGTAGGTGCGGTTGGCAACCTGCGCGATCCACTGGAGTGATCCGCCCGCTGCCAGATACTCCTCCACCGTGCGGATCACATGGGGCGTCTCGTTGTTGGTGATCATCGTGTTGATCCCCGCCGCCTCGGCGCGCGCCCACGTCTCCCGAATCCGCTCCGGCGTGTGGTAGGCCACCATCTCCTGGTCGCGCTTCTTGCTTTGATGGCTGAAGCCACCAAAGGGGTTCGCCCCGATAATCAGCCGGGTCACGGTCAACCCGCAAAAGTCGACTGTCGGTAACATCTCTCCCGCCCCTTCTACACCAACGTCCACGCGAAAGGCCGACTGCCCCTTCCTCCAGCGTGGCGGCGCGGCATCCAGAGCGCCAGCATATCTCTCGATTCCACGGGGCAGCGCCCGATTCCCGCCGGACGCGAGCGCGAGAGGGGCGTCTTCACGCGGCATGGTGCCAGGCGCCCCTCTCCAGCGCACCATCAGCCCGAAGTATTCACCAGAATACTTCAAGAAGAAGGCTCTTGTCTGGTGACATATGTCGCCACAGGCGTCCGGAGGCAGGATGTTTCGGGGTTGTGCCCACGAACCCGCGCCTCGCCTGGCAGTGAGACTTCTTTTCATTATTCTGATGAATAATGCGGGTTAGCCCGAAGTATTCACCAGAATACTTCAAGAAGAAGTCTCTTGCGTGGTGGCACGCCGTTGCCGCCACAGGCGTCCGGTGGCAGGGGGTTTCGGGGCTGTGCCCACGAACCCGCGCCGCGCCTGGCAGTGAGACTTCTTTTCATTATTCTGATGAATGATGCGGGTTAGCCCAGGCGCACGGGCCGGCCAGTCCTCACCGACTCTTCGGCGGCGCAGCAGATCTGGATCACCTCGACCGCCTGTAGCAGGTCGAACGTCTGCTCACCCTTCTCCACCATCGCCAGGAACTCTTTCAGCATGGTGGAGTAGTAATGCGCCGAGTCGGTCACCTTCGCGTAGAAGCTGCCCCGGGTGCCCTGAACCAACCCCTGGAAGCCGACCGGAACGCCATGCGGGCACATCACGGTCAGCTGGGCGCCGTTGAGGTACTTCACCTGGACGGCGGTCCGGCCGCGGTCGCCAACATCGAACACCTCGACCGGCCGGCTGTTGATCAGGGAGTGACCGAGGGTCACGGCGTGCATTCCATAGAAGAGAAACGGGCGCGATAGGCTCAGGTCCGCCGGCCCCATGGTGCAGGCCATCACGATATCGCCCACGTTCGCCTCGCCGCTCGTCACCGGCGCGAACTCCTTGGTGTACTTCAGGCCAGAGGAGGACATCAGGAGGCACTTCCGCCAGCGCGCCAGGTCCATCAGGTCGCGCGCCGCGGCGACGCTGTCCGCCATCGGCTTGTCGATGAAGGTGGGGATGCCCTTCTCGATGAAGGGGCGGGCATACTGGTACTGCTTCATCGTCAGGTCATCGCCGATGTAGATCGCGTCGACGCCCTCCAACATCTCCTCGAGGCTGCTCGCGACAACGGGCACGTTGGCGAACCGCGACAGGTTCTCGGCGTGTTGCCGGTTCTCGTCGAACACCTTGACCACGGTGGCGCCCTCGATCCGCGCCATCGGCGGCCGGC
>DUUU01000047.1 GCA_012841485.1 Armatimonadota bacterium | reverse complement strand
TCTGCAGGATCGACGGGATCTGGAAGGTTTTCCCCTCGCGGATGAGGTTGCGCACGGCTGACACGCCCACCATCACCTCGACCGCGCAAACGCGGCCCTTGCCATCGGCAGTGCGCAGAAGCGCCTGTGACAGCACGCCCTGGATCGCCTCCGCGAGCTGGGTACGGATCTGGTTCTGCTGCGCCTCGGGAAAAACATCGATAATTCGGTCGATTGTCTGATGTGCCGAGCTGGTGTGCAGCGTGCCGAACACCAGGTGGCCCGTCTCGGCAGCAGTGACCGCGAGAGAGATGGTTTCGTAATCACGCATCTCGCCCACGAGGATCACATCGGGATCCTCGCGCAGAGCGGCGCGCAGAGCGGTCGCGAAGCCGGCGGTGTGCGGGCCCACCTCCCGCTGGGTCACCAGGCAACTCTTGTGCGGGTGGACAAACTCGATGGGGTCCTCAATCGTCAAGATATGTCCCCGGCGCGTCTCGTTGATCAGGTCGATCATCGCGGCCAGCGTGGTCGATTTCCCGGAGCCCGTGGGACCGGTCACCAACACCAGGCCGCGTTCCGGCTTGGTTAGTTCCCGGCACGCGCTGGGGAGGCCCAGCTCATCCACCGACTTGATCTTGGTGGGGATGGTGCGGAAGACGGCGCCTTCGCCACGGCGGGTCATCAACACGTTCACGCGGAAGCGGCCCACGCCCCCCAGCTCGACGGAGAAGTCCAGGTCTCGCGTCTCCTCGAAGCGGCTCTTCTGGGCATCCGTCATAATATCGTAGAGCATGCCATGGACATCATCCTTGGTGAGCTCGGGATACTCCTGCCGTTCCATCTCGCCATGGATGCGGATGCAAGGAGGGGCCCCCACATTCAGATGGAGGTCAGAACCGTTCTTCTCGACGGTCAGCATCAACAGCTCTGCGATATCCACTCGGGTATCTCCTTGCCGCGCCAATCGAGGGCAACCGGCCAAACCGCCTGGGGACAACACACTCGCCTAATAGGCAGACCCACTATAGCACGCGCGCGCGCAGGTTGTCAAGAAACCAGGCAACGAGATCGAAGCCGGTGCCTGCCCTCGCGCTGTTGCGCAGGATCCTCTCCCGGAGCGGCGAAGAATCGTGAGAGAGGCGTGCCACGCCCCGCGGTGCCTGGTGAACCCCGCCGCCAGGACGCCCTGGTCGATACCGCGCCTGCTGCCCCCGCGAGCAAATACACCTGCGCAACGCCTGGGAGAAAGCCCTTGATCGACGTCACGAAACTTTTCTGCGGCAGAGACACCACCGGCGACCCGATCCGCTACGGTCACCGCCGGGGTCCGGCGCACGGGAATCCACACCCCACCGAGGGCCCCGCGCACGCGGCGCCTCCCTCGGCCTCGGACCGGCGCCCCGTCGTCGCGTGGAACATCTGCCGGCGCTGCAATCTGGCGTGCGTGCATTGCTACACCGACTCCGCCAACCGGCACTACCCAGGGGAGCTGACCACGGAAGAGGGCATGGCGCTCATTGACGACCTGGCCGATTTTCGGATCCCGGCACTCCTTTTCTCGGGCGGGGAGCCGCTGATACGGCCCGACCTTTTCACGCTGGCGGCCCATGCCCGCGCCCGGAACCTGCGGATCACCCTCTCGACCAACGGCACGCTGATTGATGAGGCGATGGCTGCCCGCATCCGCGAGGCCGGCTTCAACTATGTCGGGATCTCGCTCGACGGCATCGGGGAGACAAACGACCGCTTCCGCGGCATGCCGGGCGCCTTCGAGCGCGCGGTGCGCGGGATCCGAAACTGCATGGCGGTGGGCCAGAAGGTGGGCTTGCGCCTGACGCTCACCCGGCGCAACTACCAGGATCTACACGCCATCTTCCGCTTCATTGAGGAGGAAGGAATCCAGCGCGCCTGCTTCTACCATCTCGTCTATGCCGGACGTGGCAACGATATGACCCGTGACGACCTCAGCCATGCGGAGACCCGCCGGGCGATGGATATCATCCTGGAACACACGCTCGACTTCCATCGCCGCGGCCTCGGCATCGATATTCTCACCGTGGATAACCACGTGGATGGCCCTTACCTCTATCTCCGCCTGTGCCAGACGGACCCCAAGCGCGCGGAGGAGGCGCGCCGCCTCCTCGAATGGAACGGCGGCGGCGCCAACTCGTCGGGCGTCGGTTTCGGCAATATCGACCCGCAGGGCAACGTACACCCGGACCAGTTCTGGCAGCAGCACACCTTCGGCAACGTGCGCGAGCGCCCGTTTAGCGAGATCTGGATGGATACCACCGACCCCCTGATGGCCGGCCTGAAGAATCGCCTGCCGCTCTTGAAAGGGAAGTGCTCTCGCTGCCGCTTCCTGAAGATGTGCGGGGGGAGTTTCCGCGTCCGCGCCCTCGCCGTGACCGGCGATCCCTGGGCGCCTGATCCGGCATGCTACCTCACGGAGGAGGAGATCTCCGGGGAATAGCTGGCTGGCGCTCGGCACGGGCCTGGGGCATCTTGCCCCGGGGATGTGGATGCAGCAGGACGAAATGGGGGAACCCCGCG
>DUUU01000520.1 GCA_012841485.1 Armatimonadota bacterium | reverse complement strand
CCGCCACCCGGAGGCTGCGGCACGTTGACAGGGTGGGCCAGGGTCGCGGTGATTTGCAGCGGGTAATCCATCGGCCGAAAGCGCGGATGGACATCGGCCGGAGACGCGGAAGAGGGGTATCCCTGCGGCCCGTTGATCGTCACTTGCTTCCACTCCGGATTGCGTAGTGCGTTGAGCAGGTAGCGCGCCGCGGTCCGCAGATTCGGGGTATGCCCCTGCATCGTCATCGTATTCCCGGAGATGGTCATCGAGTTCAGCGTGACGCCGGCATGGGTGTACTCCGCCGCATTCTGGAGGAGTGCGCACCATTTCTCCGGAAGCGCGACCACCTGGTCGAGGAACGCCAGTTGCGTCTGGATCGGGCCGATCTCAGCGCGAACGGCGCTCGCCTCTTGTTGGAGGCGCTCCGCCTCTTGCTTGGTGGGCATCAACGCGGCGATCTGCTGTTCCAGGTCCGCTGCCTGCTTCTGGAGCATGGAGTTCCAGTAGAGGAAGCCGCCAATGGTGACCAGCACTGCGACGATCACCCCGGCGATGGCACGCTTGACGAGACGACGCTGGCGAATATAGGCGGGCAGCAGGTTGATCTTGAGCATCTCAGAACACCGTCTCTCGCAGCCCCAGCCCCACGGCCACAGAAAAGAGCGGCGCAATCTGCTTTAGGTACTCCTCGGGGTACTGCGTGGATTGCACCGGAACCGCCTGGAAGGGATCTGCCACGACGACGGGCACATCGAGCTCGCCTTCCAGGAGCCGGTCGAGGTCTGGCAGGCAAGCAGTGCCACCGCTCAACAGTATCACATCGATTGTCGCGTCGCTGGTTCGACCGCGGTAGTAATCCACCGAGCGCTTGATCTCGGTGACGAGGTCGCTCAACGGTTCCCTGATTATATCAAACACCTGTCGGGGTGTCAAATCATCGGCCGAGGTACTGGCGCCCCCACTGCCCCCATCTCCGGCGCCAGCGGTTCCATCGGCAACGCCCTCCCACTCGGTTCCCGCGAGGGCGGCGATCCCGAATGGGTCTTGCTCGCTGGGGGCCTCTTCGGGAGTGCTCTCCTCGGCCGCTGCCGCGAAGGGGTTCAGCTCCTCCGACGCGCTCTCCTCCGCTGCCGCAGCAAAGGGGTTCAGCTCTTCCGGTGCGCTCTCCTCCGCTGCCGCGGCAAAGGGTCCGAGGTCGATGGACTCCCCTTCGTCTGCCGCAGCAAAGGGGCCCTGCTCTGCCGGCGTGCTCTCCTCAGCCGCTGTCGCGAAGGGGTCTAGCTCTGCCGGCGTGCCCTCCTCGGCTGCTGCCGCGAAGGGGTCTAGCTCCTCGGGCGTGCTCTCCTCCGCTGCCGCGAAGGGGTCTAGCTCCTCGGGCGTGCTCTCCTCCGCTGCCGCAAAGGGGTTTGGCGCTTCGGCCGGGGTCGTCTCGACGGGCCCCGCGCCCTCCGAAGAGTCGGCAGCGTCGGTTCCAAACAGATTGAACAGCGTGGGCTCCTCAGGCGCGGGTGTCTCTTCCCCTGGGGTGCCAAAGCCGGGCATGCCGAATCCAAAGGCCTCCGCGCCCCCTCCGGCCCCGAAGGGATCGGAGGCAGGGGGCGGAACCGCGTAGGCCTCCAGGTCGACCGCGGCCTTCATCTTCTTGATCCGGTCGGCGTGCTCGTGACTGATGTTGGTCGCGCCGGCGATCGCCTCGGTAAGGGTCTGTCCGGCCGTGGCGATGGTGCGCTGGAAGAGAAGGGTGCCGTCGCGCACGATGCTTATATCCGTGAAGAGAGCACCGACGTTGACGATTGCCACCGTCTGCTTCTGCCGCTCTGGATCCTGGGCATCGACCAGGGAGCGCGCCAGCGCCAGCGGCTCCACATCGATTGCCACCGGATCGAGCCCCGCCCCGACGAGAGTATCCACGTGCGTGGTGATCATCTCCTGCTGGGCGACGGCCAGAAGCACCTCCATGGTCTGCGCCTCTGGGGGTGTGTCGGGCCGGTCGATGATCTTGTAATCCATCTGCAGCTCGGAGGAGGCGAAGGGCACATGGCGCTCCACCTCCCACTTCATCGTCTCGGCCAGCTCCTTCTCGCTCATCTTCGGCACCTCGATGATGCGGACGACGAGCGCCTGCTGACCGCCGACAGAGCTGACCACACGCTTCTCGCGCACCCCGGTGCTAACAAGCAGCTCCTTGATGGCGGCGGTGAGTGCCTCTGGATCGGTGACGACACTCTGCTGGACGCTGTCCGGGGGGGTGGGGATCACACCGAGAGCGGTGACGCGGGGGCGCCCACCACTCACGCGCACTTCCGCCACCTTGATGGTGGTGTTGCCGATATCTAAGCCGACGACCGCTTTCAAGCCCATAGAAGGATGTCTTCCGATGTCGGCGCGGCTGCGAGCCGGCGCCTCCCAATCACTGGCATGGAATAGCGCGACAAGCTTGCCCGCGGTTTGTTGGTAGCCGGTATTGCTCCTCTGGGATACCGTTTGATTACGATCGATACGGCACTCCGGGCCGCTCTCCTCCCTGCTGCCTGCAGCGGAGAGGATTTCGCGCTTGCCCCTGTGCCGCCATACTCCCGAGAAAGCCGAAGAACGGCCTCGCGTCCGGCGTCGTGGGAGGAGCGGGCCTCTCGCGCGATGTCGGCAGGCCGAAGTCGGCACTAGATTAGCACGAAAGCGAGTTGCCTGTCAAGATGCGCCTCCAGTCCTGACAAGCGCTCCGTGCTCACTAATACTCTTATTGAAGCCCGCACCCCCAGATTCCTTCACGCCTGGCTGGCCTTGTCCCCTCTTTTTCGCCCCCAACGCGCGCTCTCCTCTCTCCAAAGGAGTGCTTCAGCCCCCGTCGCTGCCGGGGAGCACCCGGTCGCGCCGGGCCAGGAGGTCGCTCTGGGCGAGGGATGGCCGGATTGGCCGGCGAAACGGACGCGCGGATCAGGCGCGCTCTTGATGGCGCAAATACTCCAGAGCGACGGTGGTGGCATCGCACTCGCCCCACACGGCGATCCGGTCGATGGCGCGGTCGATGGTGCGCATCACGGTGTCCGCGTCCATCCCGGAAGCCACCAGCTGCCCCTCCGCGCCTGCCAGCATCTGCGCGGCGTCACGGACAAAGCGGGCCCGCGACTGCGCCAACGTCCGGTGCGGAAGCGCCGCAAAGATCTTGTAGGCCCGGTTGAGGATGTCGTTCACGTTCTCGACCGCGGCGCTCTGCGCTGCCGCGGGGGAGTCGGGTGCGGATGGGTGCTCCCCGGCGTTCTGGCCTCCGGCGGCTCGCGCCTTCTGACCGCTGATGAGCGCCATCTGGGCCGCCCGCTTGCGCTCTTCCGCGACCTTGTACGTTGCCCAGTCCTCCACGCTTCCGCACTCTACGATGCGAAAGGTGAGCGGCCGCTGGGTAATCTGGGTGAGGACCTCGTCGATCAGGTTGTGATGCTCGGGGACGAGGAGATGGCCGCTCTGGGAGTAGCTCTCGCCGGGCAAGCCCAGGACCAGAGTACCCCCCTCATAGTCCAGCACAATGGCCGACTCCATCGCGCGCCAGACGGCGATGTTGGTGATCCGCTTCTTGATCTGTTCGGTGGCGATCTGCCAGAGCTTCTGTAGCTTCTCCAGGTCAGGCACGGTGAGGCACTCCTTCCTCGCGGCACGCGCTCCTGTGAGCGCGTCCCCATCATTCTACCGCTTTTGTAGGCCCTTGGCAAGGTGGTGTCAACCCTCTCGCCCTTGCGCCGCGTGGAGTCAGTGTGGTATACTGGACACTGGTGGGAGCGACGGTATTCGTGGCTTGAAGTGGTTGATTTTGCCGCGTGCAGGAAGGCCGGCCTGGCCGTTTCCGCTAGTGCCGCTCGCCGCAGGATGGGGATTCTGGTGGCCATAACATTCTATAACTACCTCACTCGACGCAAAGAGGAGTTCACCCCGCTGCACGATCCCTTCGTGGGGATGTACGTGTGCGGGCCGACGGTGTACGATCTGCCGCACCTTGGGCATGCCAAGACGTATGTCGCCTTCGACACGATCGTTCGCTACCTGCGACACCGCGGCTATAGGGTGCTGTATATTCAGAACATCACCGACGTGGGTCACCTCACGGACGAGCTGGCCGGCGAAGGGGAGGATAAGATCATCGCCCGCGCTCGCCTGCGCCAGGTACACCCGATGCAGCTGGCAGAGACGTATACTCGCGAGTACTTTCGGGCGATGGACGCCCTGGGCGTGCTCCGGCCGGATATTTCGCCGCGCGCGGCGGGGCATATTCCGGAGATCATCGCGCTCGTCCTGAAGCTCATCGAGAAAGGCCACGCCTACGAGTCCAACGGCTCGGTCTACTTCGACGTCAGCACCTTCCCGGAGTATGGCAAGCTCTCGCATCGCGAAGTGACCGCCGCGTCCGAGGAGGAGAGCCGCGTGGGTCAGGAGGAGAAGCGGCATCCGGCGGATTTCGCCATCTGGAAGCGGGCAGACCCCGAGCATATCCTGCAGTGGCCGAGCCCCTGGGGAATGGGCTTCCCCGGCTGGCACATCGAGTGCTCTGCCATGGCGAACAAGTACCTGGGCGCCACCATGGATATCCACGGCGGCGGGATCGAGAACATCTTCCCGCATAACGAGGACGAGATTGCCCAGTCGGAAGCGGCGAATGACGCGCCCTACGTGCGCTATTGGCTCCTCACCGGCAGCCTGAAGATTGGCGGCCAGAAGATGAGCAAGTCGCTGGGCAACTTCGTGACCATCGAGCAAGCCCTGGAAAACCACTCCGCGGAGGCGCTCCGTTTCTACCTGTTGCAGGCCCACTACGCCAGCCCTATTGATTTCTCGTGGGACTCCGAGCGAAAGGTATCGCCCAGCATCGAGGAGGCACAGCGCGGCCTGGATCGCCTCTACGGCGCGCTGCGAGCCGCCGACGAGTGGCTGCGAGAAGCCCCTCCCGCCGTGGAGGGCGAGGCGTCTGAGGACGCCAAGGCGCTGGAGGCGCGCCGCGCGGAGAGCCATGCCGAGTTCTACGAGGCGATGGATGACGACTGCAACACCCCGCGCGCCATCGCCGTCCTCTTCACGCTGGCGGCCGCGATCAACCGCTTTGTCACCGGCGCCGTGCCCGCCGCCGGCACCGACCGGGCGATTGCCCAATCCGCCCGCGATGAGCTGCGCCTCCTGGCAGGCGTGCTTGGCCTCCTGGAACAAGACACCGCGCAGGAACCGGCCGCGGCCGACCTCGACGCGGTGATTGAGAAGATCGCCGCATGGCGCCAGGACGCGAGGAAACGCAAGGAGTTCGCGCTCTCCGATCGGATCCGGGATGACCTGCGCGAAGTAGGAATCCTCCTTGAGGACCACCCGGGTGGCAAGACGACCTGGAGACGTACGCGATAGACCGATAATGGAAAGACGCCCTCGATCCACCGCAGACACGCATGACGAAACCCCTGGTGGCTCCTGGGCTACCGGCCGGGCGTCCCGCGCCTTGCCCAAGCGGCGCCGGGCGCGTGCCCGCCGGTGGACCGGCTTGCTGCTCGGGAGCGCAATCCTCTGTGGATCAGCGCTCCTGGGGGCTGCCCTGGGCCTGCGCCCCCCGCAGGGCCGGATTCTCCCCGGCGTCGCCGTCTGGGGGATCGATGTAGGCGCGCGCACGCCTCAAGAAGCCCGCGCCCGGCTCGAGAAGCACCTGCTTCCCGCCCTGGAACGCAAGATTCCCCTCGTCGATGGCCCTCGCCAGTGGGAGGTCACGCCCCGCGAACTGGGGTGCAGCTATGATCTGGACGCGATTATCGAGAGGGCCCTGGGCATCGGTCGCCAGGGGAACCTGGTGCGGCGCGCGCGCGATGGCTGGGAGGCTCGCCGCCGGGGCGTACTCCTCAAGCCACGAGTGCAGTTCGACCGCAAGGCGCTGCGCGCGCGCCTGAAGCGCCTGGCGCGCATCGCGGATATTCCCGCTCGTGACGCCACGATCCGCTTTGATGGGCGCGAGTTCGCAATCGGCGCAGAGCGCGTGGGGCGCGTGGTGGATGTTGATGCCACTGAGAAGAACATCGTGCGCTACTTCATCCCGCATTCCCATCGCGAACTCACTTTAGTCGTCCGGGAGGACCTCCCTCAGATCACCGCGGCGGAGTTGGGCAAGATCGATGGCCGCATCTCCACCTACACCACGCGCTACAACCCGTCCGATGTGAACCGCGCCGTGAACCTGCGGCTGGCGGCTCGCGCGCTCGATGGCGCTGTTGTTCCTGCCGGAGGCGTCTTCTCCTACAACACCGTCGTCGGGCCGCGCACCGAGGCACGGGGCTACCGCGTTGCCAAGATCTTCCAAAAGGGTGAGATCCTCGATGGCATCGGCGGCGGGATCTGCCAGGTGAGCACCACGCTCTACAATGCCGCCCTGGAAGGCCGAATGAGGATCGTGGAGCGTGCTCCGCATTCGCGCCCGGTCACCTACGCACCGCCCGGCCGCGACGCGACCGTGGCTTACGGCGGCGTCGACTTCCGCTTTCGGAACACGACTGGTGCGCCGATCCTGATCCAGACGTCCGCGCGGGCAGGCGTGCTGACCGTTGACATTTACGGGAAGCGCCCGGTGCGTCAGGCAGGAAAACACCCCGGTGCTGCGGTCCGCGGCACTGCTCGCGCTCAGATACACGGCGCGGGCTGATTTTCATGCCCGCAACCTATTGACGAAATCCTCAGTCGATAGTATAATGTGCATGGATGGAACGCGGAGGCATTCCCAATCGACCAGCGGGCTCCGCGTGTAGGACGGAGGCAGCGCCCATGGGTTCGTGCGCCGACGACGCCCCGATTACCTTCTCTGGGATGCTGGACGAAGAGGTTGTCCTCTATGCCAAGAATGGGAGCGATCGGGCTGTAGATTACCTGTTGCAGAAGTACAGGAGTCTCGTCGAAAGCAAGGCGCGGTTGTACTTTCTCGTTGGCGCGGACCACGACGACGTGGTTCAAGAAGGGATGATCGGCCTCTACAAAGCGATCCGAGATTTTCGAGACGATAAGTCCAAGTTTCGGGCGTTTGCAGAGTTGTGTGTAACACGCCAGATCATCACCGCCATCAAGACGGCAACCCGTCAGAAGCACGTGCCGCTGAACTCTTACGTCTCGTTGCACAAGTGCATCGCGGACGAAGAGTCGGATCAGACGCTGATCGACGTGATCCCGGACAGCCGGATGGTCAACCCGGAGGAGATCGTCCTCGGTCGCCAGTTGGCGCACTACATTGACCACGGTATGGATCACGACCTCAGCCGCCTGGAGGCCCAGGTTTTGCGCCAGTACCTCGAGGGTAAGACCTATAAGGAAATGGCAGATGACCTGAAATGCCGAACCAAGTCCATCGATAACGCGCTTCAGCGAGCGAAGCGCAAGATCAGTGAGCGTATGGAGCGCGACTGAGACTGCCGGCGTAGCTCAGTGGCAGAGCAGCTGTTTTGTAAACAGCTTGTCATCCGTTCGAATCGGATCGTCGGCTCCAGTTTCGTGGGTGGGTGTCCGAGTGGCTAAAGGAGACGGTCTGTAAAATCGTTGGCGTACGCCTACAGAGGTTCGAATCCTCTCCCACCCACCAGAAAGGGGCGAAGCACCGCAAGGCGCTTCGCCCCTTCTGATTCTTCACCACCACGGCTTCGGGCCGCTACGCGCGCCCGATATGGCCTCCCTGGCGCGGGGGCAACGCCCCCCGGTGCGGTTCGATATGTAGCATCACATCCAGCTGCGGACGGCGCGCCAGGAGTTGCGCGCGCAACTCCTCCTCCAGCGCGTCCGCGGCCTCCAGAGTGGTCCCCGCCGCGACGGTGACGTGCGCGTCGAGATAGGCCCAGGCCCCGGCCGAGCGCGAGCGGACGCTGTGGCATCCCATCACGGCCGGGTGTTCCTCAATCCAGCGCACCAGCTCGCTCTCCTCTGCGGCCGGCAGGCGCGTATCCAGGAGCGGGTGCGCCGCGCGATGGCTCAGTTCCCAGGCGATCCGGCCGATCACAACCGCCAACACGAGGGCCACGAGCGGATCCAGGAAGCTCCACCCAGTCAGCCGGATCAACAGCAGGCCAAACGCGACGCCCAGCGAGGTGTAGACATCCACGCTCAGATGGTGCGCATCTGCCTCGAGCGCCACGGAGTTGCTCTCCCGCGCCACCCGGAACAGCCGGCGCGAGACGTACACATTCACTCCCGCAGAGATCGCCATCACCGCCAGGCCGAGGCTACCCGCATGAACAGGCCGAGGGTCCACCAAACGCTGGAGCGCCTCCCAGGCGATCCAGCCCGCCGTGAAGAGGATGAGCGTCGCCTCTACCGTACCCGATAGGTTCTCGACCTTGCCATGCCCATAGGGGTGTTCCTCATCCGGCGGAGCGTCCGCCGCGCGCACGGCAACCCAGGCAATCGCGGCAGCCACGAGATCCAGCCCGGAGTGCAGCGCCTCCGCGATGATGCTCACCGAGCCGGTCATGATGCCGACGATCACCTTCATCGCCACCAGCGTCGTGTTGGAGAGCACCGACAGCCGCGCCGCGGCGCTCTTCGCGCTCGTCATCCCGCCTCCCACTTCAAGCACCAGCGTTCTGCTTCCGTATCCTCTTGATCAGTACAAACAAAAGCAGGACGATCTGTGTGGATATGTAGTCCCACAGGTCGCCCTGCTGCTTCGATCACTGAAGCCCGGCCCCGGTGGCACGCGCCACCCGCCTGCTCTACTCAACCACACTCATCCTACCACACGATTCCCAGCACGTCAATGAGACGGCGCGAGTGTTGGGACAGCGATACCGCAGATGGAGGGAACGGACGCGGATGGGATGCGGGCACCCTGGGTTGTGCGTTCCATCCGGGATTGAGATGATTACCACGTGCCGGCCGCGGAGGATCCGGGGCTGAGGAGAAGGCACGTCAGGTGGCGGATGGGCAGAGGTCACGCAGGGAGCAGCGAGCGCATCCCGGTTTGCGTGCGGTGCAGACTCGCCGGCCGTGCCAGATCAGAGCATGCGAAGCGAAGACCCACTCTTCCTTGGGGAGCAACGCCTGCAGGTCCCGCTCGATCCGGTTGGGGTCTTCGCTCTCCGTCAGGCCCAGACGCCTCGCCAGACGGGTGACATGGGTATCCACTGGAAGGGCCGGCACGCCGAACCAGGAGCCCAGGAGAACACTCGCGGTCTTCCGTCCGACGCCCGGCAGCGCTACCAGCGCATCCATCGTATCGGGAATCTCGCCGCCATGGCGCTCCAACACCGCCCGCGCCATCCCGATGATCGCCTTCGCCTTGTTTCGGTAGAAGCCGGCCGTGAAGATGTCGCGCTCTAGATCCTCCTGATCCGCCGCGGCGTAATCTTCGATGGTAGGGTACTTCCGAAACAGCCCCGGGGTGATCTGGTTGACCCGAGCGTCGGTACACTGCGCCGAGAGGATCGTCGCGACGAGCAGCTCCAGGGCACTGGAGTGCCCCAGCGCGCAGTGCGCCTCCGGGTACTCCTGGTGCAACCTGCGGATGATCTCCCCCGCGCGCGAGGAGGCATCCCCGAGCGGGGCCGTGTCATGCGGGTGCGAGGAGGAACGCGGGCGTGAAGTCATCGCGGTTTCACTTGCTCACCGTATGCAAGGGCATCCTCAGACGATCCCCGCCTTGAGCAGATCCTTCAAGGTGAGGGCTCCGACCAGGCGGCCTTCCTCATCGAGCACGGGGAGATCGCCAATCGCCCCGGGCCGGTGCGATTCCATCACCTGGAGGGCTTCGGCCGCGAGACGATCCACGGTGATGGTTGCCGGCGCACGGTTCATCACGCCCGCCACCTTCCGATGCAGGCAATCGGGATCATCCAGCAGCAGCCGGCGCACGTCGCCGTCGGTGATAATCCCCTCCAGATGCCGCTCCTCATCGACGATGATGGCGCATCCGGCCCGCGCCTGCGTGATCGCCAGGAGCGTATCCAGGATCGTCGTGTCACCCCGAACGCTGGCGACGAGGTCGCCGGTGCGCATCAGATCGGAGACGCGGAGGAGGAGGCGCCGGCCGAGGGAGCCTCCTGGGTGGAAGCGCGCATAGTCATCGCGCGTGAAGCGACGCTCCTTCATCGCGCAGAGCGCCAGGGCATCGCCTACCGCGAGCATCACCGTCGTGCTCGTCGTCGGCGCCAGCCCCAACGGGCACGCCTCGCGCTCGACCGAGGTATCGAGGAAGACCTCCGATTGCTCGCCCAGCGTGGACGCACGGTTGCCACAAAGCGCGATAATCGGGATGCCCAGCCGCTTGAAGGCAGGCAGGATGCGCACGATCTCCTCGGTCTCGCCACTGTGGGAGAGGACGATCACTAGATCGCCCCGGGTCGCCATCCCTAGATCGCCATGCACGCCTTCCGCCGGATGCAGGAAGAGCGAGGGCGTGCCCGTGCTGGCGAGGGTGGCGGCGATCTTGTGGGCGATTGCACCGGACTTGCCCATCCCCGTCACAACCACGCGTCCGGTGCAGGCGAGGATGAGCTTCACGGCCCGCGTGAAGCTCTCATCCAGGCGCTCGCGCAGCTTCAGAATGGCACGCGCTTCAATCTCAAGGACCTCGGCGGCCAGTTGTTGTATCGATTGAGTATTCTCTTGTGGTGGAGTCATCGCCGGTTCTGTTCGCCATTCGGGAGGCAATTCCTGCTTGCCGCGGCCACTTCAGCCATCGCATCGCCGATCATCAGGCCGCCTGCACTCCCCCGGTGAGCTGACGCTCTACCGCCTATCCCGGCTCGATGCTGGAGCGATAGGCGGTCCAGTGGGGGAACAGCGCCTCCGCGAAGGCAACGCTGGCGGCGTCTCCCTTCAGCCGGCCAAGCTGGTAGGCAACGGTCGGGCGCAAGTATCCGGTGTAGACCTGCGAGAAGGAGGGGATCTCCCCCTCCAGGCGCAGCGGCGCAGCGGAGTGCATCGTGCGGCTGGCGCTCGTCACCAGTTCGCCGTCCGATGCTTCCACGGTCACGCGCAGGATCTCGCCCGGGCGCGCCGGGTCGTCAAGGGTGAACGCGATGGCACCGCGTAGCCCGGGCGGGGGCGGCAGAAGCGCCAGGGCAACCACCGGGTCCACGATACGGAAGGCGAAACCCGGCTCGAGCGTTGTCGCCACCTGACGCGGGTCCGGCACCTGGGCGCGGAAGCGGTCATCGGCGGGCGCCCTGAAAGCGATTTCGCCCGGCTCTTCGCGCGCTAGCGCCGCGAGCAGGCGCAACCGAACCTCCGGGGAAGATGCGACCAGCTCGCGAGCGTTCAACCGGCGCTCCTCGCCCACCGGTGGAGTGTAGAGGGCGTAGCCCACCACCTCACCCCCCTCGCGGCAGATGATCATGCGGGAGGAAGCCTGCTCCTCGGAGACGAACGGCGCGACACCATGGGCCCGCAGCGTCTCGCGCCACCAGCGTTGAGAGCGGTCGGTGCAGAAAGCCAGGGTCCGTGCATAGGCGGCAAAAAGATCGACCACCTCGGGCAGGTCTCCAGCTTCGAAGGGCGCCACCCCATCCGGCTCCGGGAGCGGGCCAATCTTCGCAGGATCGAAGCGGTAGGCGCGATGCTCGCATCCGAAGTCCCAGCCAAACTTCCGATAGTAGGCGTAGGAGAAGGGCCACAGCGCCGAGGCGGCTAGGCCCAGCTCCTGCATGCGGCGCACGACGGCACGCATCAGCTCGCCCGCGTAGCCCCGCCCCCGGTAATCGGGCAGCGTAGCGACGCCGCCGACGGCGCCCAGAGTGAGCCTCCGGTCCCCCACCCACACGGGCGCCGGCAGGCACGTGCATGCCGAGACGAAGCGGCCTTCTTCCTCGAGGACGAGGAAGGCGTCGCGCCCGAAGAGCTGCTCGACGGCGCGGTAGCGATCTTGCCACGGCTCGTTCAGAGCACCGGGGCCGAAAGCAGCAGCCGCCACCTCCGCCTGCGCGGCAACCTCATCGGAAGAGCGTGGACTACGGATGACCATTGGCTATCTCCTCTATTCCGAGCAACTCGCGCACCGCCGCCGAACACTGGGCCCAGCTCCACCCATCCGGTGGCGAGCATTCCAGCGTCGCCGGCGCGGTGCATCCCGTCTCCTGGTAGATGCGCGCGAACTCCCCCCAATCGATGGCGCCGCAGCCGGGGAGCAGGTGCTGGTCTTTGGCGCCATCATTGTCGTGGAGATGCATCATCACCGCGCACGGCAGGAGCGCCCGCGCCGTCGCGGGCAGGAGGCCCGTCAGGTGCGCATGCCCCGTATCGAAGCAGATCCCCACGCAGGGCGACCCGATGGCGTCGAGCGTCTCGAGGAGCTCTCCTGCCGCGCTTCCCGGGTAACCAGGCGGCAGATTCTCCAGCGCAAGCACGACGCCCGCCATTCGGGCCACTGGCTCCAGAACGCACAGGCCTTCCCGCGCCAGGAGAAGCCGCTGCGCCAGGCGGTCGTTACACGGCCCATGTCCGGCGTGGACCACGAGATAGCGTGCCCCCACTCGCCTCGCGACGTTGATGGCGTCCAGGTAGCAGGCGATGGTCGCCTTGCGGACCCGAAGGTCCGGGCTGCCCAGATCGGCCTGCTCACCAAATGGGGCGTGCAAGGCGACGGCACGGATACCCGTATCGGCCAGCGTCTGGCAGACGACCGCCACCTGGGTGGCATCCTTTGCATCGAAGTAGTCGGGGTTCCCCAGGCTCCACTCGACGCGCGTCACGCCCTGCGCCGCCATCACGGGCAACGCCTCCAGGAGGCTCTTGTGGTTGCCTGGCGCCCAGGCCGGGAAGACGAGATCCATCTCAGAACTCCGTCGTTCCAGAAAACTCGAAGCGCTCCAGCTTGAGCGCGGGCACGCAGGCCCAGCCGACGTCCACCAACTTGCGCTCGCGCCCGATGGCGCTGACGCTCGCCAGGGCATCGAGAATCGACTGGGTGAAGCGGAGGTTCTTCACCGGATAGGCAATCTGCCCATTTTCAATCCAGAAGGTACCATCGCGCGTCATCCCCGTCAGCACAGCCTTGGTCGGATGCACCACGTTCGTGTAGTGGAACCGGGTGACGAGCACCCCACGCTCCGTACCGCGGATCATCGCATCAAGATCGGAATCGCCCGGTTCGAGAAAGAGGTTATGGGGATAGGGCCCCCAGACGCCCGCGCCGCCCGTGGCGTGCCCCGTGGACCGCTTCCCTTCGCGGTGCGCCGTATAAGAATCGTAGACGACGGCGTTGGCGCATCCCTTCACGATCAGATCCACCCGCTGCTTGGCCACGCCCTCTGCATCAAAGGGAACGGGGAGGCCGGCCCGGTTCAAGGCATCATCGAAGATGGTGATCTTCTCTCCCGTGATCTGCTGGCCAAAGCGGTCATTCATAAAGCTGCGCCGCTCTTGAACGCTGAGGGCGCCGAGGCCGATCCACCCCAGGCTGGTGATCAGGTCGGACGCGGCATACGGTTTGAGGATCACGGGGTAGACGCCCGGGGCGAGGTCTCGGGGAGAGACGCTCCGCGCGCACACCATCGCGGCCTCGTGCGCGACGGCGCTCGGATCGATGCCGCCCACATCCTGCGCGAGGGCGCTTGCATACCCGAAGCCGCCCGGCTCCTTGCTCATCACCGTGGAGAGCATCGCTCCCGTGCTCGCGCAGTAGGCTTCCACCCCCAGGGAGTTCACGACGGCATGCTCGCGCTCCCAGATGGAGTAGGCTCCGCTGGCACTGGCACCCCACGCATCGGCCGCCGCGACCACCGAGCGCACGGCCTGCGCACGGTCGTCTGGCGTGAAGTTCGCCGTGTGCTCATGCCAGATGTCCAGGGCGGGCACCTGCGTCGGCCCCGGCAGCGAGACAAAGCCGGGGTTCTCCTCCTGGGCCTGCGCCACGGCCCGGGCGCGTTTGGCCAACCGGCGGATACCCTCGCTGTCCGTGGCGTTGCCGGCCACGTAGCCAACACGCTTCCCGATCACGGCGCGGATGCCGAGGACGGCGTCGCGCTCCGCGACGTTCTGGTGAATGGCCGAATGGGCAAACCGGGTGAGAGCGTCCTCGCTGGTGACGAGGGAGACCTGCACCTGATCCGCCTGGGTCAGCTCCATCGCGCGGTAGACGATCTCCAGTGCTGCGTGTCGTCCCAGCATGCTCTCACCTCATCACGCCGATGCGCACGCCGCGGAAGCGCGCCACCGAGGCGCCATGGCCCACGTGCGCCACCTGGCACGGCTCGCCCTTCCCGCAGTTTGGAATCCCCCAAACGCGCCATTCCTCCCGGCGCGCGACGGCATCGCACGCGCGCCAAAACTGATAGGTGATCCCGGTGTAGGTCGGGTTCTTCACAAGGCGGCCCAGGCAGCCGTTCCGGATCTCCCAGGCGGCCTCGGTGCCGAACTGGAAGTTGAGGCGCTTGTCGTCAATGCTCCACGACCTGGTAGCCGATAGGAGAAGCCCCTCCTGCGTGTCCTGGATCATCTCATCCAGCGACCAGTCACCCGGCTCCAGGTTGATATTCGTCATCCGGATGAGCGGAATGCGGTTCCATCCATCGGCGCGCATGGCACCGCTACTCTTCCGGCCGATGCGCGCCGCCGTCTCGCGCGATGACAGATAGCCGCGGAAGATCCCCTGCTCCACCAGCGGCATGCGCTGCGCCGGTACCCCCTCGTCATCGTAGGCGAAGCTCCCCAGCCCTCCCTCGACGGTGGCATCCGCCACCAGAGTGACCGCGTCCGAACCGTACTGGAAGGTGTCCAGCTTATCCGTCGTCAGGAAGGAGGTGCCCGCGTAGGAGGCTTCGGTGCCGAAGACGTGGTCTAGTTCCACGGGATGGCCGCACGATTCGTGAATCTGGAGCGCGAGCTGCTGGCCTTCCAGGAGGAGATCGGTGGTTGCGGAGGGGCACTGCGGCGCATCGAGGAGCGCGGCGGCCTCCTGGCCGGCGGTCTCGGCGCCCTGCTCCAGATCGAGGCTCTCGATGAACTCGTAGCCGGCGGCGGCGAAATCGCCCCCAAAGGCCGCCGGGTAGGAGCGCACCTGCACCTCGCCGCTCTCGGTGGCGGTCGCGGCCACGCCGGCGCCGCTCTCCGTCTTCACCTGCTCGAGATAGGATCCCTCGGTGCTGGCAAAGCTCTTCTCCTCGCGGAAGAAAGCCATGCGCGCCTCGGAGACGGTGACGCGCGGCTCGCGGCGCACGGCGGTATCGGCATCCAGGAGAAGGGAGATCTTCTCCTCGAGCGGCACCTCGAAGGGGTCCTTTCTGCACGGCATCTCGAAACGCCCGCGCGCCGGATCGACGGGGGCCAGATCCACCTCTTCGCGCTTCACCAGGGCGCTCGCGCGGGCGATCCGCGTCGCCAGCTCCGCGACGCGCTCCATCTCGTCGGCATCCACCTGCCGGCTGCTGGCAAACCCCCACGCGCCATCGGCGATGACGCGCACCCCGAAGCCCGTGCTCTCGCCCGCTTCAACCGCCTCGACGTGCCCGTTTTTGACCAGGATCTCCTCAGTCGAACGCCGGACCACGCGCACATCGGCATAGGAAGCCCCCGCCTGCCGGGCCCGATCCAGCGCACGCTGTGTCAAGTCCTCCATCGGCGCCTCCCCTCGCAACGCAAACGCACCCGGATCTCTGCCCACCCAGGGCGCATTATAGCATACGCTCAGGTTTGGGGCAAACGCTTCTTGTCGAGATGCTTGCAGGCGGCTGCGACTGCTGGATCCGGGCCAATCACGCCGGTCGGGCCAGCGCGATCAGGATTCCCCACGCTCCTGGGGAACGCCTCGCCGGGTAGCTCGTCTTGTATAGTGAAGAGGGATGTGTGCGGCACCGAGAGACACAGACCAGATCGGGAGACAGGCACGAGATGCCCGAATCCGAAGAGACCACCGTCCGGCGCGCGCAAGCAGGCGACCGCGAGGCGTTCCGGTGCCTCTTCGAACGCTACCAAAACCAAGTGTACGGCTATGTGCGCCGGATGGTGAGCGAGGAGAATCTCGCCGCTGACCTGGCGCAAGATGCCTTCGTGCGCGCCTACCAGGCGCTGCCACGCCTGAAGGCGCCGGGAGCGTTCAGAGGCTGGCTTTTCCAGATCGCCGCCAATCGGGTGCGCGACCACTGGAAACGACCCTACCGGGACGCGCTTAGCCTGGATGCGCCCGCTGGCGAAACGGGCGGCGAACTGGCCGTCCCAGACCCGGGCCCCGGCCCGGAGCGTCTCGCCGTCCGCGAGCAGATGCGCACCTCGGTGACAGAGGCGCTCGCGAAGCTGGCGCCCGAGCGTCGCGAGGTAGTGGTACTGCATCATTTGAATGGCCTGGACGTGCGTACGATCGCAGCGATGCTGGGAGTGCCAGAGGGCACCGTGAAGTCGCGCCTGGGGCGCGCCCGGGCCGATCTGCGTCAGTTCCTGGCCGAATGGATGGAGGAGTAGAAGATGGCGGAGTCCCGACAGGAGAGCGGCGCCCCGCGCTGCGACCGAGTCCGGGAGTGGCTGTCGGAATTGGACTATGGGGGTCCTGGCCTTTGGCAGCGCTGGCAGGTGGCGCGGCACCTGAAGCGCTGTCCGGAGT
>DUUU01000519.1 GCA_012841485.1 Armatimonadota bacterium | reverse complement strand
GACGCGGGCCTCAACGTGATGGCGTTCCCGGATCGCCTCGGGCGCGGGCTGTATCTCGTGCGGGTACGGGCGGCCACCGAAGAGGGTGCGACCACGCAGGCGATCCGTCCGGTGGCAATCCTGGAGTAGGCACCACCTGGACGGGCCCCTTTTCTCCCCGCGCTTGCCGTGGCGAGGAGCGTCGCGGCAAGCGCGGGTGTCACCCTCGAACTACCAGGAGAAGTAGGTTTCCACTGGCCGGCGCTCCTTCGCCGAGACGTTGGCGGCCAGGGTCACATCCAGCGTCTTCAGAGCGTCGAGATAGTTCGACTTGATCCGCGAGCCGTCGCCCGTCTTCACCGCTTCGATGAAGACGCGGTCGATTGACTGCGCCTCGCGCGGCTCCACATCGAGCGGCGCGGCGCCGGCCGGAGTGAGTACGGGGGCGTTGCCATCGGTGGTGAGCTTCATGCCCTCCAGGAAGAATTCAAACCCGCGTCCGCCGGGGCACCCCGTGCAGCTCGTCACGAAGTGCCCAATCGCGCCGCTGGCGAACTCTAGCTGAACCGCCTGGAGGTCGGGGATGGTGATCCCGGGCACGCCACCATGCACCTTGCGCGCGTAGGTCGCGTAAACGCTGCGCACTTCGCCCGCCCAGTAGCGGACCAGATCCATCTCGTGCGTCGCCTGCTCCACGAGCTGGCCACCCGAGAGCTCCATCTTCTGCCACCAGGGGGTGCTCACCAGGCTGCCCCAGCGGCGCGCGGAGACCATCAGGAGGTTCTTGCCGGCCAGAAACTCGCGTACCGGCTCGACAAAAGGCGTGTAACGAAGCTGATAGCCCACGCACGAGAGCACGCCCGCCTTGGCAATCGCATCCCAGATCTCGAGCCCCTTCTCCAGGGTGAGCGCGACCGGCTTTTCGACGAAGAGATGCAGCCCGCGCTCGGCCGCCAGGATCTCGGCGTCGTAGTGCGCGAATGGGGGCACGCTGACGTAGACGGCGTTGAGATCCGCCTCGTCCAGCAGGCGCTGGTAGTCGGTGTAGGCGGTCGCCCCGTACTTCGCGGCGGCTGCCTCTGCCTTCTCGGGCACCAAATCACAGATCGCCGTGATCCGCGCGCCCTCGATCTCCGAT
The DNA here is from genome assembly GCA_012841485.1 of Armatimonadota bacterium. Next base: position 1,533 of record DUUU01000519.1, on the reverse strand, counting down.
ACTCGCTGCATGTGCCCGCTGGCGTTGCCGCCGGCGCCAATAAAGCCTACCTTCACCTGATCCAACATGGTTTTCCTCCAGGGCTCTCGGGGATGTCTCTCGGGCTCATCCCCTCTCTGCGTCTCTCCCGCGCCGTTCAGGAGCTAGCTCGCTACCGAACCGAGAAGCTCCACAACCGCTCCAGCGTCTCCGCCATGCCGTCGCAGAACACCTCGAGGCGCTCTTTCTCGGGGAGCTTGATGATGGCGCAGCTCCGAATCTGCAGCCAGCGCCCCACCATCATCGCGGGAAGCGCGGCCCACTCCTCGGCACAGAGTGGATCGGCCTCCTCATACGCCGTGAAAAACGCCTCCACCCACTCCGGCTCAAAGCGCATCGGCTGGACGTAGGTGCGGATATCCGCCGCATCGAGCGGGCGTGGCAGGCGCGCGCAGAGGAACATCAGCGCGTTGGCGATATCCTTCAGGCGCGGGTGCTCGCAGGCGTAGTCCCAGTCGAAGACGCCCGCCAGACGGTCACCCTTGAAGAGCAGGTTCCCCTGGTGGAAATCGCCGTGAACGACGCTCTGCGGCAGCTTCCAGAAGCGCTGCGGAGGCAGCTCGCGCATGAACCGGTGGATGCTCGCCGCCACCGCGTTCAGGTCGGCGGTATACCGCCCGGACGTGTCGCGGTTGCGCACCAGGTCGAACCCGGCGAAGGCGATCATGAAGCTGTCTTCCCGATCCCACTGCTTGCGCGGGTCGCCCAGGAAGCGCCGGCCCTCGCGATGGAGGCGCGAGAGAAAGCGTGCCGCCTCGGCGATCTGCTCCACGTTCCCCGTCGTGTACGCCTCCCCCTCGACGAGCGGGGAGAGCTGCACGCAGGCGTTCCCAATCCACGCCCAGGGCTCGCCGCTCCTCGAAAGAAGAGGCGGGTGCACCGGCAGATCGGCGCTTTTCAGGTGCGCCAGGAGGTCCTGCTCGAAGCGCATCGCGTCTTCGGCGGCATACTTCGGGTTGCGCACGCGCACGAACCACCCGGTGCGTTCGCCATCCGACGGACCAGGAACTGCCCGGAACGAGCGGTTGCCCGTGCCCGCCCCCGGCAGGAGGCACAGATCGGCGGGAAGTCCCTCAAACTCGCGCGGGAGCGCCTCGGCCAGCTCCGCGCTATCTACTCTTGGCTGGACCCAGTTCAACATCACACTCCTCAGTTTCCGCCGCGCCCGGAGAACTCCTCTTCGCGCACGACCGTTCAGAGCGCCGTGGATTTGAGGAAACGCCCGACGGAGAAGTAGATCCGCTGCGTGCCGCCGGACCAGCTGGTGCCGAGGAAGACCGGGCCCGCGATCGTCTCCGCCAAAACGCCTCCGCCGAGGCTGCCCACCAGGCGGGCGTTGCTCCAGCTCTCGAAGACGCCCCCTCGGGCATACCACACCCCCAGATAGACCGTGCGCCCGACGGGCGCCGGGAGGCGCGAGATACCGCGGAGGTAGCCGATACCTCCCAGGAGGTGGTGGCTCCCGAACGGCTGCGTGTCCAGCCCAAGCCCCAG
>DUUU01000518.1 GCA_012841485.1 Armatimonadota bacterium | reverse complement strand
CCGCCGGGAGAAGGGTGTGAGGTGCAGATCCTGCATCCCGGCGTAGCTCTCGCCGATGAGGGCGATCTTGCCGCGAAAGTCGAAGCCTCGCGGCATTCGGCCCTCCGCGATATCGACGAACGAGAAACGCGGCAGCGTCCGGGGCGGTCCGGCATAGTTGATCAGCACCGTGCCGTCACGGTGCAGGGGAACCCGAATCTCCCCGATGCGCAGCACCTGGCCTTCGCGGCGGGCGACGGCGCCTAGGTGCTTCTCGACAAGGCGCACGGCAAGGGAGGGTACCTGCGCGCCCTCCTCATCCTGCCAGTCGGGCTTGAAGCCGCGCACCACGGCATAGGGATCCACCGCCCGGCCTTCCAGGAAGTTGGCGGCGCCGACATTCTCGATCCCGTTGGCATACAGCAGTTGGTTGGCAGGCCCCACCCAGCCCCGCTCTTCCAGGATGATCGCCATCACGGTGTTCCCGGTCTCGGCCAACGCCTGAGCAAACTCCTGGTCCCACGGCAGCTCGCGGCCCAGGCTCCTCGCCAGATCCTCGGTAGAGACGCGCTGGATTAGATCGAAGCCGATAGCACTGACCCCAGCCGTGGTAAGGTGGCGCACCGCGGCGGCATAGTGCGCGCCCCACGTCACCAACGGCTCGTTCCTCCAGGGCTCGTAAGTGACGCTCTTCTCGTCGATCTCGATCAGGACCACGTTGTCCGGCACACTCACCGTGCCACGGTGGAGAAAGCGGAGATCCCAGGTCTGGCGCTCAAGCGCATCGAAGTGCGGGTGGAGTGCTGCCGCCAGCACTCCCAGGGCCAGGGAAACGAGTAAACCAACGGCGCGCCGCCAGGCAGATCTGCCTGCCGCAGTCTTCACATTCTCCTCCGTGCGTGGGACCATTTCAGACGCGACAGTGGGGTGAGTTCGCCCTGCCGCCACTTCCTATTATCGCCCGGAGAAGGAGGAAACTTGAGGCGTGAGCCGGCGCGCCCCACATGGTGGGAGCATCGGTAACGGTCGCGGCCCCTCCAAGAGGCGCCCTCAGGCAGTCACCAGTGCGACATCGCTCAGGAGAACCATCTCCTCGCCCACGGCCAGGTAGACCTGGTCATCGACGCCCACCATCGCGGCGCTCACCTCGCCGGAGACTGACCCCTCCGCGGTCGTGGCCGTGACCACCTTCCCGATGAGTCCCGCCGCCTGCGAGAGTTGGCTCAGGGAGTGGCCTCGCGCGGTGAGCTCCTCGATCTTCTGCAGCGACTCCAGCGAGGAGAGCTGGGTTAACTGGGCAATCAACTCGCGGTCCTGCATCGGCTGCAACGGATCCTGGTGCTGAAGCTGTGTGACCAGGAGGCGCATGAAATCCTTGCTCAGCTCCTTCGCCGCGCTCGCGGATACCCCGCCCCCACCATCGCTCGCGGTGCTCCTCGTGCCCTCGATACGCATCTTCTCTCTCCTATCAGTAAACGGCCTCTTGCCCTCACCCTGCCCATGGATAGCGCGTCACGGGCTGCCACTCGCGCGATACTGCTGTTGATACTCCAGCACGCGCTCGACATAGCGCTGCGTCTCCGGGATCGGGGGCACCTCGCCATGGCGGGCAACACGGTTCGGACCGGCGTTGTAGGCGGCAAGCGCCAGGCGTACATCGCCAAAGCGGCGCAGCTGCTCGGCCAGATACCGAACCCCACCATCGGCGTTCTGCTCCGCATCAAACGGGTCGCTCACCCCGAGGGAGCGCGCCGTGCCAGGCATCAGCTGCATCAGGCCAAGCGCTCCGGAGGAGCTGACGGCAAGCGGGTTGAAGCCCGACTCCGCCCGTGCCACGGCAACGGCGAGGCTTGGGTCCACCCCATGCCGGCACGCCGCGCGGCGAACCGCCTCCTCCGAGTCACCCGCGTCCGGCACGTGTCCCATCCAGCGCGGCGGCGGGGGCAGATTCGGCCGCGCCTCCCGGAGCGGCGCCGCTGCCATCGAATCGACCGGGGCTGGAGGAAGCGTCCCGCTCTCGCCCGCGCGCGACGCCTCGGCGAGCGCCTGCGCGAAGCTCGATGCCGGCGAGGCGCCTGTCTCGGCGGGCGGGGCCGCGAGCGCCGCGAACCGCTGCTCCAGCACCGCGATCCGTGCCTCGATACGATCCAGATTCTCCAGCATCCTGCACCCCCCGCTCTCTAACCGCCGCGTTCCTCCGCCCTGCGGGAGCACAGCTCATCCACCTGGCGTTCTGCCGCGACTGCCGCCTCGTAGAGATGCCGGCCCCACGCCTTCTCGCGAAGGACCTCCACCGTCTTGCGCTGCGAGATCACCGTTCGCGTCTGTTCCAGCTTTATCTCGCGCTGGCGGGTGATCTCCTCCTTCTGTCGTTGGGAATCGTGGATGGCCAGATCCAGCGAGCGTTCCGTGCTTGCCACGGCGAGCACCTCGGAGCCGCTCAGCGCGGCATCGCCGTCGACCAGGCGTCGCTGCACATCCTGGCGCTGCTGACGCAGGCGCGCGATCCGCTCCTCCTCCTGCTTCTCCCGATAGCACAGGGCGGCCAGATCTGCGCGGGCTTGCTCTTCCCGAATACGGCGCACGTCCAGAACCGTCTGCAGGTTGAAGACAAAAGGTTTCACCTTACTCTGCTCCATTCTGCCCCACACAACTCGCCAGCTGCCGCAGCGTCTCCTCATAGGGGGAAGTCGCCTGGGCATCCTGCCTCAGGAACTGGCGGATCGCATCGATGTGCGCGATGGCGGCATCGATGCGCGGGTTGCTCCCGCTCACGTAGGCGCCGATGTTGATGAGGTCCTCCGCCTCGCGGTAGACGGCCAGCAGGTCGCGCAACCGCGTGGCAGCCTGTCGGTGGTCTTCCTCGGTCACCTCGGTCATGATGCGGCTCACACTGGAGAGCACGTCAATCGCCGGATAGTGTCCTTGCCGCGCCAGATCCCGCGAGAGGACAATGTGACCGTCCAGGATTCCGCGCACAGTATCGGCAATCGGATCATTCATATCATCGGCATCCACGAGGACGGAGTAAAACCCGGTGATCGACCCGCGCGACGCCGTGCCGGCACGCTCGAGGAGACGCGGCAGCGCGCCGAACACGGAAGGGGTATAGCCGCGTGTCGCCGGCGGCTCCCCGGCGGCCAGGCCTATCTCACGCTGCGCCCAGGCAAAGCGGGTCACCGAGTCCATCATCAGAACCACATCCAGGCCCTGATCCCGGAAATACTCGGCAAACGTCGTGGCCACCGCGGCGCCGCGCAGGCGCTGAAGGGGCGATTGGTCCGAGGTTGCCACCACCACCACCGAGCGCCGCAGGCCCTCTTCGCGTAGATCGCGCTCCAGGAACTCGCGCACTTCGCGGCCGCGCTCCCCGATCAGGCCGATGACGTTGACATCCGCCGTTGAATGCCGGGCAATGCACCCCAGCAAAGTGCTCTTCCCCACGCCGCTCCCGGCGAAGATGCCGATGCGCTGGCCGCGCCCACACGTGAGCAGGCCATCAATGGCGCGGATCCCTGTCACCAGGGGCTGGTTGACGCGCTCGCGCGTCAACGGATCCGGCGGAGAGGCATGGACCGCTCGGAGCGCCGTGCCGACGAGCGGGCCGCCATTGTCAATCGGCCGGCCAAGGCCATCGAAGATGCGCCCCAGGCAGCTCTCTCCCACGGGCACGCGCAGCGGAGCCCCGGTAGTCACCACGGTGCTTCCGGGCTCCAGGTTACCCACCTCGTCCATCGGCATCAGGATCAGCCGCTCATCCTTGAAGCCGACAACCTCGGCATAGATCTCCTTGCCATCCGCCGTGTGAATCCGGCACACCTCGCCGATGGCGCATGGGGGGCCGATAGACTCGATCACCGTGCCCACCACCCGCACCACGCGCCCGCTGAGCAGGAAAGAGGCGACCTCGGCCAGCCGGTTCATGTAGGGCGCCAGGTCAATTCTCGGGCAACGAGTCTCGGGGGCTGATGCGCGTGCGGTATACCCTGGCCCCTCCTCCGCCCCACGCCCCTCATCCCCCCGGAACCCGTGGGCCTCAAGCATCGGCGAGCCATCGGCGATCATCCGGTGTCTCCCTCCTGAAGCGCGGTGGTGATCCGCTCCATCTGCGTCTCCAGGCGCGCATCGACGCTTCCCCGATCAGAGTCGACCACGCATCCGCCGGGGCTGACGAGCGGGGTGGCATGGATGGAGATCTCCGACGGACCGCCAGGGAGGCTGCTGGCAAGGTGCTGGCGCAAGGCATCAACGCTGGCAGGGTGCGCGCTCACTCTCGCGGTTTGAGCATCTTTCAGCTGAAGGAGGGCGGCGCGCGCCACCCCTACGACGATCTCCGGGTGCAGGTCCACCTCCTGGCGGATCATCTTCTCCGCGATGGCCAGGGCAAGGCGGACCACCTCGGGCTCCAGGTTCTCGAAGAAAAGCTCTCTCTCGGCCTGCACCGCCGCGCGCAGCGCCTCCAGATCCGCGAGGAGCCGGCGCTGGGCCTCCTGAGCTGCCTCCATCCCCTCGCGGAAGCCGCGCTCGCGCGCCTCCGCCTCCATCGCCTGTGCCTGTTGCTGGGCCTCACGCAGAAACTCCGCGACCTGCGACCTCGCCTCTGCCAGCATATGCTCCGCCTCCGCGCGGATCGCGGCCGCCTCTTCTTCGGGGCTCGGGCCCGCCGGCTCCTCCACCTCGGCCGGGGCCTCCGGGGGCGGCGGCGGCTCCGGATCCGGACTCTCCTCGATCGGGGGCTCTTCCTCACGAAAGAGCTCGGTCTCCTCCACCTCACCCTCATCGGGCACCAGCGGCTCTCGATCGAAGGAGGGAAAGACGGGCGCGCTGATCACCAGCGGTGCCTGGTCCCGTTGGGGTGCTTTGAGCACTCTAGATAATGGTCTCATTCTCCTCACCCCGCGAGATCACGACCTCACCGGCCTCTTCGAGGGCGCGGATCACGGAGACAATCTTTTGTTGGGCCGCCTCCACGTCGCGCAGGCGCACAGCACCCATGAACTCCATCTCCTCACGCAGCGATTGCGCAGCGCGCTCCGACATATTCTCGTAGATCACGCTCCGCACGTTCTCCGGGGCGCCCTTGAGGGCCAGGGCCAGGTCCTTGCCGTCCACTTCGCGCAACACGAGCTGGATATCGCGCCGGCCCAGGGTGATGATATCCTCGAAGACGAAGAGGCGCTTCTTCACTTCCTCGGCGACTTCGGGGTTGTTCTCCATCAGGTCATCCAGGATCGAGCGCTCGGTGGTGCGATCGGCGCAGTTGAGGATGTCTGCCAGCGTGGAGGGACCACCCGCCTTATCGAAGTCCTGCGTCCCCGTCGCAGTAATGCGCGCCTGGAGGATGCCCTCGACCTCGCGCACCACCTCCGGCGAGGCGCGATCCATGCCAACGATCCGCATGGCGACCTGGGCCTGCAGCTTCTGGGGCAATCCGGAGAGGACCATGGCCGATGTCTCTGCCGGCAGGTGTGCCAGCACCAGCGCAATCGTCTGCGGGTGCTCGTTCTGGAGGAGCTGAAGCAGCTGCGTCGGATCGACGCTCTTGACGGAGTCGAAGGGCTGCACCTGGAGCATCGTCACCAGGCGCGAGATGATCTCACTGGCGGTCTCTTTGCCGAGTGCCTGCTGCAAGACACCCTGGGCATACTCAATGCCCCCCTCGATGATGCACTCCTGGGCCACGATCATCTGGGAGAACTCGGCAAGCACCGCGTCGCGCAGATCGGGGGAGACGTGCTTGATGCGCGCGATCTCGAGCGTCAGCGTCTCGATCTCATCGCGGCTGAGATGCTTCAAGACGTTGGCGGAAAGCTCTTGCCCCAGCGAGATCAGCACAATCGAAGCCTTGCGCACGGCCGGCAGCTGGGCCACCGGCACCGGGTGCTCTTCCATTCCGATCACCGGATCCACGGCAGATCCCTTCCTTCGCGCCTCTCCGAGGGGGCGGCTGGCTCCGGCCCGTTCAGGCCCAAAGCCACGCGCCCCTCGAACGGCCGCTCATTACGTCAGTGCTTCCCCTGGCCGATCAGCCAGCTTCTGAGGAGCCGCGCCACGAACTCCGGATCCTCCTCTGCCAGGCGGCGCAGCCGCTCCTCCGAGGGCGACGTCGTCGGCAACGCCTCGAGCGGGGGCTCGGGTTCCTCTGGCTCCTCGGGCTCTGTCTCCGCTTCTGCCACGACGGCTTCCTCCGGCGAAGCGGGGGACTCCTCCACCTGATCTAGGAGCTCGCCGACGGTTGGCGCGCTCTCCAGGGCAGCCGGCTCCTCCGGCGGGGCCGGCAACATGCCCGGCACCGAGACGGGAGTCGGCTTGCGCGTCGCCATGCGCACCACCAACAGGGCGAAGAGCATCAAGCCAAACAGGGCGACATAGCGCAGGATGGTGCCAATCATCTGGTTGCGCTCCATGGCGGCCAGCTGCTTCTTCTCCTCCTCAGCCGCCTTTGTATCAAACGCGATGCCGACGACCGAGATCTGATCGCCCCGGGCGACATCCAATCCGGCCGCTGCGGTCGCCGCGTCTCGCAACGCCTCCCGCTTGGCCTCATCGATCGGGCCGTTGACCACAATTGCCACGGACATCCGTGTCGTCTCGCCCGGATGGCTAACGAAACGCTCCACCTTCTTGGAAACGTGGTAGCGCGCCGTCGTCTCCTTCCGGAGGTAGCCGGCGCCAGGGGAGTTATCCTCGGCCCGATAGCCCACCATTCCGGGAAGCAACCCCTGTATGTTTGAAGCGGCACCTGGCACCTGACCCGCGTTCCGCCGGCCGGAGTAGTTCTCTTCGACGGTGTGCTGCTCGTTGAGCACCCCTTTCGCCTCCTGGCCTTCTACT
>DUUU01000517.1 GCA_012841485.1 Armatimonadota bacterium | reverse complement strand
GGCGTCTCCTCGGCCATCTGCCGGAGCATCGCCAGCGTCGCCATCGCCTCCTGCGGATCCACCACCTGAAGCGCGAAACCGGCGTGTACCAGGACGTAATCGGAGACATCCACGGCATCTAGGAGGTCGGTGCGCACGCGCAACTCCGTGCCGCCCTGGGTGACGACCGCCTCGGAGCCCTCCACCACCTTCACCTGCATCGGTATCGCCAGACACATACGGTTATCCTGCCATCCCTAATTCGTAAGATATGGGCAGCATAGGTTCGGCCTACGTCGCCAAAAGCGCGCCGGCAACGACCGCCTGGCCGAGCGAGAGCCCGCCATCATTCGCCGGCACCACGCGGTGCCAATACACCTGCAATCCGGATTCCTCCAGGCCGGTCACCACCGCCTCGAGAAGGCGCACGTTCTGGAAGGTGCCCCCGCTCAGGCAGGCGCGGCGCAGGCCCGTCTCTTCCGCCACCCAGCGGCAGAGCTGCACGATTCCCTCGGCCACCGTGGCGTGGAACCGCGCCGCGAGAAGCGAGACCAGCTCGCCCGCGCGCCGGGCGTGGACAATCTCCCGAATGGCCGGGCGCAGATCCAGGACACGCGCATCGCCTTCCACGCTCACTTCGAAGGGATACGCCTCGCCGCGCTCATCGCCCGCCGCCATCTCCAGTTCGACGGCGGCCTGGCCCTCATAGTCGGCGGTATCGCAGACGCCAAGGAGCGCCGAAACCGCGTCGAAGAGGCGCCCGGCACCGCTGCTCCACGGCGCGTTGCTCCCGGATCGGACCTGCCAGGCGACCGCCTCCCGCTCGGATTGGGCCAGTCCCGGGAGGAGCTCGTGCGCCAGTCTCTCAGCCCCGTCCGCGGGGAAGGCGTCCAGCAGGTAGGCATACGCCATGCGCGCCGGCCGGCGAATCGCCGCGGCGCCACCGGGGAGGCGTACCGGGCGCAGGTGCGCCACACGCTGGAACGAGGCATACTCGGCCACCAGGATCTCGCCGCCCCACAGCGTGCCATCCGTGCCGTAGCCGGTGCCGTCGAACGCCACGCCGATCACCGTGCCATCGAGGCCGTTTTCCGCCATGCAGCTGGCCACGTGCGCGTGGTGGTGCTGCACGCCGATGGCGCGGTGGCCCTGGCACGCGGCATCCAGCGCGTAGCGCGTCGAGAGGTACTCCGGGTGGAGGTCGTAAGCCACCACGTCCGGCGTAGCGCGGAACAGCGCGCGGAAATGCTCGATCGCCCGGCCATAGTAGTCGAGCGTTTCGATGTTGTCCAGGTCGCCGATATGCTGGCTGAGGATGGCTTCGGCGTCGCGTGCCAGGCAGAAGGTATTTTTCTGCTCGCCCCCGCAGGCGAGCACGGGGTGTTGCGCGCGCGGGAGGGGCACCGGGCGTGGCACGAAGCCACGCGAGCGCCGGATCGGCATCAGCTGGCCGCGGAAGACGCGCGCCACGGAGTCGTCGCACGGCGTCTGGATCGCGCGGTCGTGCAGGAGGAAGGCGTCGGCCATGCCCGCCAGGCGACGCATCGCCTCGTCGTTGTCGTGCGCAATCGGCTCTTCGCTCAGGTTGCCGCTTGTCATCACGAGCGCCGGCGGCGCGGCCTCGAGGAGAAGCCGGTGGAGCGGCGTGTAGGGGAGCATCACGCCCAGCGAGCGCTGCCGGGGGGCGACCGATTCGGCGATCTCCGAATCCGAACGGCGCTCGAGCAGTAGGATCGGGCGCTCCGGCGCGAGGAGCCACTCGCGCTCGGCGGCGGAGATCCGGCAGTGGCGCTCTGCCTCTTCGAGATCGCGTGCCATGATGGCGAACGGCTTGGCCTCCCGTCGCTTCGCGCGGCGCAGCCGGCGCACCACGTCTTCGTTTCGCGCGTCGCACGCGAGATGGAACCCGCCCAGGCCCTTGACCGCGACCACCTTGCCGGCGTCGAGCAGGCGTGCGGCCTCAGCGATCGGGTCCGGACAAGAGGCGTCTGGCTTTACATCCGGGCATTCCCCGGTGCGCGCCAGCCAGATCCGAGGCCCGCAGGCGGGACAGGCGTTTGGCTCGGCATGGAAGCGCCGGCTTCGTGGGTCTTCATACTCGGCGCGGCACTCGGGGCACATGGTGAAGGCATGCATCGTGGTGCGCGCCCGATCATACGGCACCCCTTCGACGATGGTGAAGCGCGGCCCGCAATCGGTGCAGTTGGTGAAGGGATAGCTGTGGCGGCGGTCGGTCATGTCGGCCACTTCCGCGGCGCACTGCTCGCAGGTAGCGAGATCGGCGGGGATGAGTGCGGTGGGCCGGGCGCCGCCTTCACTTTCGCGGATGACAAACTCCGTGCTCCCCTCGGGGGCCACGGAGATCTCCTCTAGATGGGTGAGGTGCGCCAGGGGAGGCCGTTCGGTGCGGAGCCGCGGCACGAAGCGCGCCACATCAGCCGCGCGGCCTTCCACTTCAATCGCGACGCCATCCGGGCCGTTGCGCACCCAGCCGGTGAGGTTGAGCGAGCGCGCCAGGCGGTAGACGAAGGGCCGAAACCCGACGCCCTGCACCGTGCCCCGAACCGCGATCCGCCGCCGGAGAGGCGCCGTCGCCGCCGATTCCCTCTCTTGCCTGGCTGCTGTCATGCTCTCCCTGGTGTCGACGAAGAAGTGACTGCCGGTTTCATTATAGGCGAGGACCCGAACAGCGTCAAGCAGCAGCCGGGCACTTGCGCGCAGAGCACGCGGGGCCCCAACAGAGCGAGCGCCTGGCGAGAGACGTTGCCTTCTTGCCCGTGTAGGAGGATCCCCGGCACGCGCGCGCGTGTCTTGGAACTCGGGAAGAGGATTCCCGTTGATTCCCACGATGGGGCGTGGTAGAATGCGGGAGCCGAGTCCCCGCCTGGAAGGGAGAGAACCGATGGAGGATCGACCGCGGTGCGCGGTGAGGCGCTGGATGATCCTGGTGATCGTCACCCTCGTATCCGTGTTCCCGGCCTGCGCCCAACCGCTCGAGGAGAGAGTGGTCGAGCACACCCTGAAGAACGGGATGAAGTTTCTCTTTGTAGAGCGGCGCGTCGCTCCGCTCTTTGCCGGGGAGATCGTCTTTCGCGCGGGTGGCGTCGATGAACAGGTGGGCGCCACCGGTCTGGCGCACATGCTGGAGCACATGGCGTTCAAGGGAACGCGCGCCATCGGCACGCGCGACTACCGCAAGGAGAAGCCGATCCTGGAGGCGATGGACCGCGTCGCGAAGGACCTGGCACGCGAGCGCGCGCGCGGCAGCGCGGCCGACGAGAAGCGGATCGAGGCGCTCGAGCGCGAGATGAAGCGTCTCCAGGAGCAGGCGAGCGAGTATAGCGACGGCGAGGAGTTCTCGGCGATCTACACGCGCAATGGCGGCGCCGGTCTCAATGCCGGAACGAGCAAGGATATCACGGCTTACCACGTCAGCCTGCCCTCGAACCGGCTGGAGCTGTGGGCGCTGATGGAGTCGCAGCGCATGGCAGAGCCGGTCCTGCGCGAGTTCTACACCGAGCGCGACGTCGTCGCCGAGGAGCGCCGGCGCACCTATGACAGCAGCCCCGACCGCAAGCTGTACGAGCAACTCGTTGCCACCGCCTACACCGCGCATCCTTACGGGGTGCCGATCATCGGCTGGATGTCGGATATCCAATCGCTGACCGCCGACCAGGCGCGCGCATTTCACCAGACGTATTACGTGCCGGGCAACGCCGTCGCCGCTCTCATCGGCGATATCAATATCCCGCAGGCGATCCGGGTCGTGGAGAAGTACTTCGGGGGAATCCCGGCGGGGCCGCCGCCACCGCCCGTGGTGACCGTGGAGCCGCCCCAGGCTGGCGAGCGGCGCGTGAACGTCGTCTTCGACGCGGAGCCCCAGGTGATGATCGCCTACCACAAGCCCACGGCGCCGCACCCGGATGACACCGCCTTCGACGTGCTCTATGGCCTCCTTGCCGGCGGGCGCACCTCGCGCCTCTACACATCGCTGGTGAAGGAGAAGCGCATCGCCGCGGGCGTGGGGGGATTGGGCGGGCCGGGCAGCCGTTACGCCAACCTCTGGGGCGTGCAGGCCTATCCGCTCGCCCCGCACACCACCAGCGAGGTAGAGCAGGCGATTTACGCGGAGTTCGAGCGCCTGATGAGAGAGCCGGTCCCGGAGCGCGAGCTGCAGAAGGTGAAGAACCAGCTCGATGCGGATTTCGTCCGCGGCCTGTCGTCGAACAGGGGCCTGGCCTCGCAGCTCACCTACTACGAGGCTGTGGTGGGCGACTGGCGCTACCTGACACGCTGGCGCGAGATGATCGCCCAGATCACGCCGGAGGATCTCCAGCGAGTGGCAAGGAGATACCTCGTTCCGGAGAACCGCACCGTGGCCACACTCGTGAGGAAGGAGAGCGCGGGGCAATGACACGTTACGCGCTGCTGGCGATACTCTCGCTAATGCTTCCTGTGCCCGCGCCCGCAAGGGCGGACTACCCCTTCTCGCGCACGCATCCGAGCACGCTGAAGTACCCGGAGCTGCGTTTCACTCCACCGGAGCCGGTCCAGCGCACCCTCCCCAACGGGATGACGCTCTATCTGATGGAGGATCGGGAACTCCCGCTTCTCCGGGTGGAAGCCTACGTAAAGACCGGTTCCATTTACGACCTGGCCGGCAAGGCGGGAACGGCCCGCCTCACCGCCACGGTGATGCGCACCGGTGGCAGCGAGCGGCTTCAGGGCGACGCCATCGATGAGAAGTTGGAGTTCGTGGGCGGCGAGTTGGAGGTTTCCGCGGGCGACGAGTTTACCACCGTCTCCGGATCCGCGCTGAGCAAGGACGCGGATGCGCTCCTGGAAGTGCTCGCCGAGGTGTTGCGCCGGCCCATCTTCCCGGAGGAGAAACTCGCCCTCGCCAAAGCCCAGATGATGGAGGGGATCCGCCGGCAAAACGACCGGCCGGGCGCCATCGCCGACCGTGTTTTCGCGCAGGCGCTCTACGGCAAGGAGAGCCCATGGGCTCGCCAGCCGACCATCGCCGAGGTGGAGAAGCTGTCGCGCGCGGATCTCGTTGCCTTCCACCAGCGCACCTACGCGCCCAACAACGTGCTCCTCGCCATCGCTGCCGATATGAGCGTGGATGAGATGACGCGCCGCGTCGAGCGCTGGTTGGGCGATTGGGAGCGCCGCACGCTCAGACTCCCGGAGCCGGAGCCGGTGAAGGATGCGGCGCGGCCCGAGGTGATCATCGTGGCCAAGGAGACCCAGCAGGCGAACCTTCGCGTCGGGCACCTGGGCATCTCCAGAGACAACGCGGATCGCTACCCGGTGCGCGTGATGAACCACCTCTTCGGAATCGGCGGTTTCTCCTCGCGATTGATGCGCGACGTGCGCTCCAGCAAGGGCCTGGCCTACGCCGTTTGGGGCTACCTGGGCGAGGGGCGTGACCGCGGGGTTTTCGAGATGGGCGCAGAGACGAAGGTGACCTCGGCCCGGGCCGCGGTCGATGCCATGCGCCAGACACTGAGTGACCTCCTTGAGAAGCCCGTTGCCCCCTCGGAGCTGAGCGACGCGCAAAGCGCGCTGGTCAACTCCTTCGTGGCGCGCTTCACCTCGCCATTCCAGATTGCCAGCCAGCGGGCGCTCCTCGACGTGCTCGGCTTTCCCGAGGACTACCTGCGGGCCTACACGCGCGAGATTGGCGCTGTGACCGCCGGGGATGTGCATCGCGTCGCCAGAGCTCACCTGCATCCTGACCGGCTGGTGATCGTGGCGGTTGGCCCGGCGAAGGAGCTGCGCGAATCGCTGGCGGGCCTGGGGCCCGTGCGCGTCATCTCGCCGGACGAAACCGTTCGCTAAGCCGGCATCGCCCTCCCGCGGAGGCAGCAGGCGGCGTTGCCTCCGCGGTGGAGGGCGCATCGGGGTCTCCCTCGCGTTCACAAAATGACACCGGACGGGGCATGGCCACAGGTAGGAGGAGGGCGCGTGCCCGGCGAACCCCTGCTATATGGGTTTCACGAATCCCCTTGCAGCTCCAGCCGAACCACCGTCACGTCGCGAAGCTCACTGCGGGTGCCGGACGCGGCTTGACTGCGCGGCCGCGCGTGGCCGCGGCCGGCTCAAGGATTGGAAGGAGCAGAACGGTGAAGGTTTTCTGCAGGCGTAAAGACCTCTATGAGGGGGTGCAGACGGTCGGTCGGGTTGTATCCGCAAGAAGCACGCTGCCGATCCTCAGCCACATACTGTTGCAGGCGTCCGAGGATCGCCTGCGTCTGGTCGCGACCGATTTTGAGATTGGCATGGATGTCACCGTGCCGGCCTCGGTGGATGTCGAGGGCGCGGTGACGGTTCCGGCGCGTCTCCTGATTGATATCCTTGGCTCGCTTCCCGATACGGACGTTGCTCTCTCGGTCGATGAGAATAACGTGATCGAGTTGAAGTGCCTTCGATCCGAGTATGTGCTGCGCGGGTTGCCGGCGCAGGAGTTCCCGAAGCTGCCCGAGGTCGAGGATGGGCGTGCCGTAGAGGTGGAGCAGGCCCTGCTGCGCCAGTTGATCAACGAGACGATCTTCGCCGTCTCCACCGATGAGACGCGGGCGCTGCTGACGGGCGCGCTGGCAGTGCTTGGCGATGGCTTCATCAAGATGGTGGCGACGGATACGCACCGCCTGGCGGTCTCCACGATGCCGGCGCCGACCGTGGTGCTTGGCGCCGGGGAAGAGGAAGAAGGGCCGGGGTTCGATAGTGGTGTGATCGTGCCGGCGCGGGCGCTGCGCGAGTTGGCGCGTGTCCTGGACGTGGAGGATGGGCCAAAGCTGCAGATCCACGCGACGCGCAACCAGATCCTCTTCCGCATGGAGGGAATGTCGCTCGTCTCCCGCCTGATCGACGGCCAGTTCCCCAACTTCGAACGGGTGATTCCGAAGGAATGCCAGAAGCGCCTGGTGCTCAACGCGCAGGAGCTGCTGGCGGCCCTGCGGCGCGCTTCGAGCATCCTGCCCCGCGAGAGCGCCAACCGCGTGGTGCTGCGCACGGTGGAAGAGGGCCTGGTGGATATCACCGCCGAGGCGGGCGAGGTGGGGCGCGCGCACGAGCAGATCGAGGCCCGGCATGAGGGCGACGCGGTAGAGATCGCCTTCAACGTGCGCTACCTCATCGATATGCTCAGCATCACCGAGGCGGAATCCGTGGTGATCGAACTCACAGGCGCGCTGAACCCTGGCGTGATGAAGCCCGTCTTTGAGGGCGAGGTGCCCGAGGGCCGGGCGTATCTTTACGTGCTCATGCCGATGGCAGTTCAGTAGGAAGGAACAACGGATGAGGCTCACGATGGCGCTGGCGGCCGCCGCGCTCTGCCTGGGAATGGTTGCGCCAGGTGCGGCGGCAAACGGTTCGGTGCCCCACTTTCTGATGCGCACCGTGCAGCGTCCGGAGGTGGCGGGCGCCCCGGCGTTGGTTCTCGCAGCGGCGCTTGACCCCCGGCCCGCGGAACGCGAGGAGTGGGGCGAGCTGCTGCTGCGGGTCGCGCGGGGCGGCTTCAACGCCGTCTATGTCAATGTGCCGTGGAATGTGGGCAAGAAGGGAAGCCTTGCGGTTGCTGACCTCGATGCCTTCCTCGCGAAGGTCGCCGAAGCGGGGCTGAAGGCGATCATCGGACCTCCCATTGAGGACCCATTCGGTCTCTGGGGCGAGTGGCTGGCGCCGATTCAGCCCGTCCTGGAGAAGCACGCCGCGACGATCCTATGGCTCCAGGCGCGCGACGACTCGCCCCAGGGGGGCGCGGTCGAGCTTGCCAAGGCGGCGCAGGCGCTGAAGTGTGCCCTCCCGGTGACGGAAGGCGTGGCAACGCCGGTCACCAGCCAGCGCGACCCCCTGCGCCCCTACCGGGAGCCGGAGGTCAGCGTTGCGCTGCGTACCGCCCTTGCCGAGGGCGCGACCGCGTTGGTCTGGGATCGGCCCTTTGCCGGCACTTCGCCGCCTCTCATCTCCATCGATGATGTGCCGCCTGCCGTCGTGCATCACGGGCGTGGGGGCGCACTCCCGATTGCCTACTATGAAGCTCATCTCTTCAGCCAGGTGGCTCGCTGCCTGGGCGATTCGTTGACGAAGGCCCAGCCTGCTGAAGGTGCCGCTGCCGATGCGGCCGGAGTCGCGGTGACCCAGCGGAACGTGGGGCGCCAGGGCTTCCTCTTCGTCCGCGCCCCGGCAGAGCCCGTTCAGCGCTTCCACCTTTCCTTCACGGATCCGGAGTCCGGCGAGAAGATGACCGTGCCCCGAACCCAGGGGCTTTCCCTACGCAGCTTTGGTGCTGGCGCGCGCGTTCTTCCCCTCAACCTGCCGGTTCCCGGCGCGACGATCCGCTATAGCACCTGCGAGGTGTATGGGATTTACCAGGTGGGCGAGCGAACGGTGATCCTGGTGACCGATGATGACGGCGGGCTGAACGAGATCGCGCTGAAGCTGGAAGGCGCGGAGAAGCCGACGGTGCGGAACGCCCCCGTCGAGCCTGTTTGGGACGCGGCAAGCCGCACCCTGACCGTGAGCGTGGTGCCCTCCTTTGCCGAGAGCTTCATGGCCATCGGCGAGAAGCTGATCCTCGGGGTGGTGCCGACGGAGCGTGCCCAGCGCACCTGGAGCGTCCGCTATGGCGATGCCACCGTGCCGATGATCACCAGTGCCTACCTGGTGGGCCAGGAGACCACGCTGGAAGGAAAGATCGGCCTGCCAGTCTTCCTGCAGCAGGGCCGGTCGGCGGTCTCTATGGTGTTGGCGAAGGAGCCGCGCTACCTTGCCGTCGATAGCCGGGGAGCAAAGGTGGCGTTTGATGCCCCGACGGGCGTGCTCTCCTTCTTCCTCCAGTCACCCGTTCTCCTCGCGGTGGAGACCAAGACGCCCATCGTTCAGGTGCTCGACCGGGCACGGCTCGGGGCGGGCCTGGCGCCGGCGGCCGCGGAGAACGCGCAACCGGAGCTAGACGATTCCAAGTGGCCGGAGGTGCGCCTGGACAAGGCGAAAGACGCGGGCTGGTATCGCGTTGGCTTCTCCGTGCCGGCGCTGGAGAACTGGATCCTGCCCTGGAAGGCGACGCTGGAGGTGACCGGCAAAGCGGTGGTCTACCTGAATGGAGAGCCGATCGGGACCGCTGCCAGCACGGATGAGAAGGGCGGGTTTGTCGATCTCGACCTGCCATCCGCGCTCATCCGTTCAGAGAACACGCTCGCCTTCGCCGTGGAGGCCAACTCGCGCGTGCGCAAGGTGGGCATCTCACCGCATGTGGAAGACACCGTTCAACGGCAGCTCCTGATCTTCTTCCCCTAACGCCATGCAGGCTGTGTGACCGGGCCCGGTTCCCGCTCGTATGCGCCCTGCGAGGAGGGCGCCGGCTGGAGCCGGGCCCGTGGCTTATGCCCGGCTTCTCGTTTGGCCCATGCTCCTTACGGGTATGTCTCTGTTATGCCGCGATGGTGTGGCGGCGGCAGGGAAGGGGAAGCGCATGGGACTGCGGAGTGCGGAGTGCAGAGTGTGGGTGGCTGGCCTCGGATTGCGCCGCGCGCTATCCGCCGGGCGCAGGGCGATGATCGCGGTGGCTGTCGGACTGGCGCTTCTGATCCCGGCGCCAGCGCGCGCCGATACGGGGCTCGAAGCCGGGTTCATCGGCCGGCTGGGCAGCTTCCTGGTGCCCGGAGGCTACTTCTTCACATCCGATGCCGCCCGTGATGCCCTGGATGATGCCCTGTGGTACCACGAGGCGGACTTCATCCGCTACGGGCTGGGCGTGGGTGTCGCGGGTGTGGCCCTCACCTTGAAGGGGATCAATGCATCGAGCGAGTTCGCGCCCTTCTCGGGGAACACGCAATTCACGCTCCTGGGGCCGAGCGTCCAGGTCTGGACGGCGCCCATCGGCCGGTTCCGACCCTTTGTCTCGGCAGGCCTCTTCGCGGGGCATATCAAATCGGATCGCCGGAACATCAGCAAATGGGACTTCACCCCCAGCATCGCCGCGGGAGTGCAGTTCAGCCTCGCGCGTTTCATCTCGCTGACGGCGTCCTATCGCGTCACTGAGGAGTTGGCCGGTATCGATACGGATGGCTTGTCGCTCCGGCTGAGCCTCTTCTGATGGCGTTCCAGACGGTTCTATCCCAGCAACAGCTTGACGCCCGCGGCGAGGACGAACCAGAGGATGACGCGAAGGAACCACTCGCGTGGCACTACCTTGTTCAGGCGGACGCCCAGGAGCGTGCCCAGGTAGACCACCGGGAGCAGGCAGAGATCCGTGAGCAGCGCCTCTTTGGGGATCATGTCGCGCGCGATGTAGGGGGCCAGCTTGGCGCCGTTCACGAAGAAGAAGATGGCGGTCGTCGTGCCGACGAAGGTGGGGGCATCGAGCTGCTGCGGTAACAGGTAGAGGGTGACCGGCACGCCCCCCTGGTGGGCCAGCGTCGAGCCGATGCCGCAGACGACGCCGGCGGCGACTCCCAGCCAGGGGATCGGGTGCATTACCTTGCTCGCGGGCACCAGGCGGTTGCGCAGGAGCTGCATTCCTCCCAGCACGATGGCGAGCAGGCCGATCGCCTTGCGCAGTTGGTCCGGGTCGAGCTCGTCGAGGAGCACCGTGCCCGCCACGATGCCGATGACGGCACCTCCCAGGATCGGCACGACGTTTCGCTTGTCCCAGCGGCCCCAATAGAAGCGGAGGGCGAAGACGTCCGTTGCCAGGAGCAGGGGCAGGAGCAGCCCGACGGCGATCCGCGCGTCCTCGATGAAGAGGGCGAGCAGGGGTGGTACCAGCATGCCCGGCCCGCCCCCGAAACCTGCCTTCGAGATGCCGATCAGGATGGCGCCCGCCACAAGGGCGAGGGCTTGCGGCCACGTGTCGACGATGAACATCGATTAGAGGATGACCGCCGGCTGTTCCGGCGTGCCCTGGTGTGTCTGGCCATCCGGCACGCGGGCGCCCGGCGTGACGATGGCGTTCTCCAGCCGGCACCCTGCGCCAACCTCAGCGCCCGGGAGAAGGACGCAGCTTCGAAGCACGGCCCCATCCTGGACGCATGCCCCCGCCGCGACACAGGTGAAGTCATGGATCTCGCACCGGCCTAGCTCCGCATCCGGGGCCACGGCGCAGTTGGCGTCAATGACCGCGCTGGGATAGGTGCCGCGCTCCACCGGCACGCCCAGCGAGGCGTCACTCAGGATTGTTCGGTTCAGCTCCAGGACCTTTGCCGGATTGCCCACGTCTGACCAGAGACCGTGCAGTTGATAGACGGTCACCTTCCCTGTTTCGTCGGCGAGAAGCTGGATCGCTGCTGTCAGCTCGAGCTCGCCGCGGGGCGAGAGGGGGACGCGCCGGATTGCATCGAAGATCGCCGGGGTCCAGACGAAGATGCCGGAGTTGTTCCAGTTGCTTTCGGCGGTGCCCTTCGGCGGCTTCTCCACGATCTTGACCATGCGCTCCTTCTCGCCGATGGTGACGGC
>DUUU01000516.1 GCA_012841485.1 Armatimonadota bacterium | reverse complement strand
CCTGCCACTGGCGAGTAGTGATCGTGGCGGTGCGCCCGGCGCCAGCGAGCGCGCCGGGAGGGGCCCGTAGGTGGGTCCATGCCGTCGCGGTCACGCGGGGAGAGCGGCCGCGCGCCGGACTGCGCGAGCGCCTGGCGGCGAGCCGGCCCCGTTGCCGAGATGCGCACGAACGGGAGACTATGGTGGTTGACCAGCAGATAAAAGTGACGCTGGTGCGCAGCGTCATCGGGAATACCGAGCGGCAGCGCGCCAGTGCGCGGTCCCTCGGGCTGACGCGGGTGAACAAGAGCGTGGTACACCCGGACCGCCCCGAGATCCGCGGTATGATTCGCGCCATCCAACACCTGGTGCGAGTGGAGAGCGTCGCCCCGGCCGAGGGGGCAGCGGAGGCGCAGTCCGCCCCCGAAGCGACTGCGGCCAAGACAGAAGGAGCCAACGAATGAGCGAGTATCTATCGCGACTCCGACCGGCTGAGGGCTCCGTGCATCCACGCAAGCGCGTGGGTCGAGGAAGGGCCTCGGGGTCGGGGAAGACCGCCGGTCGGGGCACGAAGGGCCAGAAGGCGCGAGAGAGCGTCCGGCCCGGTTTTGAAGGGGGGCAGACGCCCCTCGCGCGGCGGATCCCGCACCTGCGCGGTTTCCGACCGCCTGCAAAGAAGGAATATGCTATCGTCAACGTGGCACAGTTGGCGGTGTTTGATAGCGGTGCGCAGGTCACGCCGGAGGCGCTTCTACAGTGTCGGCTGATCAGTGACCTCAAGGACGGCATCAAGATCCTCGGCGACGGGGAACTCGACCGGCCGCTGGTAGTGCGCGCGCACAAGTTCAGTGCTTCCGCTCAGGAGAAGATTCGCCAGGCCGGTGGCTCCGCGGAGATCATCCCCGTCGGACGCCAGCGCGGCCAACCCGAGCCTGAGGCGGAGGCGTAAGCATCGGTTAGGAGGACCCATGCCAGAGCAGCGGAATCTAAATTCGTTGCTGGCTTCCCTGGTTGCTGCCTTTAAAGTACCGGATCTGCGCAAGCGTCTGTTCTTCGTACTTCAGATGTTTGCGGTATACATGGTCGCGTTGCATATACCGCTTCCGGGGATCGACCGCGCCAAGATGGACGCGCTTTTCCGCTCCGGCGGCCTCATGAGCCTGCTGGACACTTTCTCCGGAGGGGCGTTGCGCAAATACACGATCCTGGCGATGTCGATCACGCCCTACATCAACGCCTCGATTATCATGCAGCTCCTCACGGTGGCCATCCCCCACTTGGAAGAGTTGCAGAAGGAGGGCGAGCCCGGACGGAAGCAGATCTCTCGTTATACGCGCTGGCTGACGGTCATCCTGGCGCTGTTCCAGGCCGTGGCGATGAACCTGATGTTCAAGCGCATGGGCTTCCTGGACGTCAACGCGCTCCAGTTCGCTCAGATCGTCTTCACCCTCACGGCGGGAACCATGTTCCTGATGTGGATGGGCGAGATGATCACCGACAAGGGGATCGGCAACGGCGTGTCGCTGGTCATCTTCGTGGGCATCATGGTGCAGCTCCCCTACGACATCGGGCGTACCATCCAGGTGGTGGGCACCCAGGGGAACTACACCGGTGCCGTGGCCCTCTTGGCGATCTTCCTTGCGACGGTCACCGCCATCGTGGCGATCACGCAGGGCCAGCGCAAGATCCCGATCCAGCACGCCAAACGTGTCGTTGGAAATCGGATGTATGGGGGCGGGAGCAGCTTCCTGCCGCTGAAGGTGAACCAGGCGGGCGTTATCCCGATCATCTTCGCCGTCTCCGTGGTGTATCTGCCGGCGCAGATTGCCCAGTTCGCGCCCGTGGGTGAGGGCTGGCTGCGCACGTTCTTTGACAAGCTGATCCCCTGGTTCTCGCCAGGGGCGCCCGGCGTGCCCGGCTTCTTTGCCACGTCGCTCTACGCGCTGCTGGTGTTGTTCTTCACCTACTTCTACACCGCAGTCACGTTCGATGTGCCGAAGGTGTCGGATGACCTGCGCAAGTACGGCAGCTTTATCCCCGGCATTCGCCCGGGCCGCCCGACGGCGGACTACCTGGATAAGGTGATGACGCGCATCACCCTGGCGGGCGCGGTCTTCTTGGCCGTGATCGCCCTGATGCAGTACTACGTGCCGGCCTGGACGGGGGTCACCACCTTCAGTCTTGTGGGTGGCACGTCGCTCCTCATCGTAGTGGGCGTGGCGCTCGATACGATGCAAAACATCGAGGCGCACCTGATCATGCGCCACTATGAGGGGTTCATCAAGTAGGAATCGCGCCGGGGCCCGGGCGGCTACGGCTGCCGGGGCCCCCTACCGCGCGCGGGCCGCTTCGTGTGGCCCGCAGAGTGAGGAGAGAACGGCTCTTGAAACGGGCAAAGCGCAGGGTCTACCTGAAGAGCGAAGAGGAGCTCCAGGCGATGCGCCGTGCTAACCAGCTGGTCGCCTCGACGCTGCGCTTGCTGCGCGCCGCCGTCCGCCCCGGCATCAGCACTGCCGAGCTGGACCAGATCGCGGAGGAGAACATCCGCGACCAGGGGGGGGTGCCCTCGTTCAAGGGCTATCACGGTTTTCCCGCGAGCGCGTGCATCTCGGTCAACGACCAAGTGGTGCACGGCATTCCGGGGCCGCGCCGGCTCCAAGAGGGCGATATCGTGAGCATCGACCTGGGGGCCATCGTCGATGGGTTCCACGGCGACTCCGCAATCACGGTGCCGGTGGGGACGATCAGCGACGCTGCACGCGCGCTGATCTACCACACATATCGCGCTCTATGGGAGGGGATTGCGCAGGCGGTGGTGGGAAACCGCGTGGGCGACATCTCCCATGCTGTTCAGCGTTATGCGGAGGCGCAGGGCTACTCCGTCGTGCGCGAGCTGGTTGGCCACGGAATCGGGCGGAGTATGCACGAGGAGCCCCAGGTGCCCAACTATGGGCCACCTGGGCGCGGGCCGGCGCTCATGCCCGGCATGACGCTGGCTATCGAGCCGATGGTCAACCTTGGGCGCCCCGAGATTGAGGTCGCCGCGGACCAGTGGACGGTGTCGACACAAGACGGAAAGGTGTCTGCCCATTTCGAGCACACTATCGCCGTCACCCTGGATGGCCCGAGGATCCTGTCCGAATGGCCGGACCAGGAGGAGCCCATCTAGGGCAACGATATCGCGCGCAGCCGCCGGCGGGGATGCCGGTTCGCACGCGGAAGAACGCGGAGTCGCCGTCTGAGCGAGGAGTGAGACGAATCAGTATGCCTAAAGAAAACGCCATCGAAGTCGAAGGTACCGTGCTGGAGACACTGCCGAACGCCATGTTCCGTGTGGAACTGCAGAGTGGTCACCGGGTGCTGGCCCACGTTTCGGGCAAGATCCGGATGCACTTCATCCGCATTCTGCCGGGCGACCGGGTTCTGGTAGAGCTCTCGCCGTACGACCTGGCGCGTGGCCGGATCATCTACCGGTACAAGTAGGACCTCTGGCTCACGCGGGGCAGAGAGGGGCTGCAGGCACTTTCGGTTGGTACCAGCCGCGGGCGGCGGTGTGCGCCGCGCGCGGGATCTGGTCAGAAAGCGCGGATTGTGCTACAATGTAGCCTTGCGGGGCGTTTTGGGCTTGCGAGATATCGCTTTTGGGCCGGGGCCGACGGAGTTGCTGTGGCCCAGGCATTGGTGAGGAAGGAATACCGTCATGAAGGTACGACCATCTGTCCGGAAGTTGTGCGATAAATGCCAGATTATTCGGCGCGAAGGCGTGGTCCGGGTGATCTGCAACAAGCCGAAGCATAAGCAGCGCCAGGGCTAAGGCGCGCGTTCGCGGGTGTGTCCGGAGCCTCCGTATCGCGGTGTCCCACACAGGTCGGCTCGCCGGGGGTACCTGCGAAAAGCACACGTGCGGAGGGGAGCCCGCCGAGGATGGGAGAGCCACCCTGGCGGGCCTACCCGGAGGAAGAGACGTACAGCCGCATCTGAGGCACAGATGCACTGGGAGGTAACACGTTGGCGAGAATAGCAGGCGTAGATCTTCCGCGGGATAAGCGTGTTGAGGTGAGCCTGACCTACATCTATGGGATCGGCTTCT
Organism: Armatimonadota bacterium; assembly: GCA_012841485.1. Next base: position 1,395 of record DUUU01000516.1, on the reverse strand, counting down.
CCACCTCGCGTAGCATCCTTAGCGCCATCGGAGTGGACCCCGATACGAAAGTACGGGATCTGACCGATGACGAGGTGAGCAAGCTGCGCGAGCAGATCGAGCGCAACCACCGCGTGGAAGGTGACCTGCGGCGCGATGTGCAGCTGAACATCCGCCGCTTGATGGAGATTGGTTCATACCGTGGCTTGCGGCACCGTCGTGGCTTGCCCGTGCGGGGTCAGCGCACCTCGACGAATGCGCGCACACGCAAGGGCGTGAAGAAGACCGTTGGCATCCGCCGCAAGAAGTAGGAGACTCGTATGGTGAGGAAGCAGGCGCAGACTGCAAAGGTAAAGCGCAAAGAGAAAAGGAACGTCGCGCACGGAGTCGCGCACATCCAGTCTACGTTCAATAACACGATTGTCACGATCACAGACCTGGACGGTGCGGTGATCTCCTGGGCCAGCGCCGGCTCCGTGGGCTTCAAGGGGACGAAGAAGGGAACCCCCTTCGCCGCCCAGATGGCCTCGGAGAGCGTCGCCCGCAAGGCGATGGAGCATGGCCTCAAGCGCGTCGATGTCTTCGTGAAGGGCCCCGGCTCCGGCCGGGAGACGGCGATCCGCTCGTTGCAGGCTGCTGGCCTGGAGGTCTCACTCATTCGAGACGTGACGCCCATTCCGCACAACGGATGCCGGCCGCCCAAGAGGAGGAGAGTCTGACGCATGTCGAGGTATACAGGCCCTGTGTGCCGGTTGTGCCGGCGTGAGGGTGAGAAGCTCTACCTGAAGGGGGCCAGGTGCTATAGCCCCAAGTGCCCGGTGGATCGCAGACCGTATCCGCCCGGACAGCACGGCCAGATGCAGTCGCGGCGCAAGATCCAGGACTACGGCCTGCAGTTGCGCGAGAAGCAGAAGGCGCGCCGTATCTACGGCGTGATGGAGACGCAGTTCCGTCACTACTTCGCGGAAGCGGATCGCAGCAAGGGGGTTACGGGCGAGGAGCTGCTCCGATTGCTGGAGCGGCGCCTGGATAACGTGGTGTATCGTCTCGGCCTCGCGGCATCGCGCAAGGAGGCGCGCCAGCTGGTGACGCACCGTCACTTCGCAGTCAACGGCCGCACGGTGAATGTGCCCTCCTACCTCATTCGGGCCGGCGACACGATCTCCGTGCGCGACGGCCACCGGGACGAGCCACCGATTGTGGCCGCGGTGCAGCAGTCGCGCGGGCGGCGCACCCCGCAGTGGCTGGAGTTCGATCACGACCAGCTCCGTGGCAAGGTGCAGTGGCTGCCGAACCGTGACGAGATCGATACCGATATTCGCGAACAGTTGATCGTTGAGTTCTACAGCAGGTAAAGGGGCGCGCTGCGCGGCGCTCGCGTGCCGTGCAGCGCCCGTACCGCGACGCATTGATCGG
>DUUU01000515.1 GCA_012841485.1 Armatimonadota bacterium | reverse complement strand
TGGCGGAGCCGGGCGAGCACGGAGGAGAAGAGGCCAACAATGCGTGTGATCATCCTTCAGCCGCCCTACCCGCACGAGGGCACCGAGAATGCCGCGCTCCGTTGTATAGAGTGGATGCTTCAGCACCTGGATGCCCTGCGCCCTGGCGACCAGGATCTGATCCTTCTTCCCGAGTATGCCAACGCCCCGGGCCTCGAGGAGAAGAGCGTTCTCCGGGCATTCGTTCAGACGCACGGCCTGGAGTTCGCCAGCCGGCTGGCCGCGAAGAGCCGGGAGCTCGGCTCGCTCCTGGCGGCTGGCCTGGTTTCATACTCCGGTGGCACCTGGGAGAACCGCGCCTTCCTTTTCAGCCCCAAGGGTGAGACGGTGGCCAGTTATGCCAAAGCACACCTCACGGCCGTCGAGAGGGAGCGGATGGGCCTCACTCCGGGAGCCTCGGTCGTGGTCGCGGAGCACGCCGGGACGCGCATCGGGTTTGCCACCTGCCTCGATATCTACCTGCCAGAGTTTACCGAGGCGCTGGCAGCACGGGGCGTCGATCTCATTCTTCACTCCAGCTACCAGCGCTCCGAGGAGCCGGAACGGATCCGGCTTCTCTGCCGCGCGCGGGCGCTGGACGCCGGGGCCTACGTCTTGCGCAGCGGCTACGCCATGGGCCGTGCCGACCGAGGTGGATCCTCCCTGGTCGCCGCGCCGGATGGCACCCTCCTCGCCGACGCGGGCTCCGAGCCGGGCCTCGTGACCAGCGCGATTCAGCCCAAGGAGAAGTTCGCGCCGCCCGCTTCCCATGGCCAGCCACCGGTGGAGCACCGGAAGCGCACAGAGCCGATCCGGCGCCCGGGTCTCTATCGTCCAGCGGCGGACCGCGCGGCGGCGCTGCTGGCAACGCCCCTGCCGTGGGTGTGCGCGCATCGCGGTCTCAGCGCCGTCTGTCCGGAGAACACGCTGCCCGCTTTCGGCGCGGCCATTGCCGCCGGCGCGCAAGAGGTGGAGATGGATCTCTGGATGACCCGCGACGGCGTGCCCGTCATTTGCCATGACCCGCGCCTCGACCGCACCACCGACGGCCAAGGGGTGATTCAGGAGATGACCTGGGAGGAGATCCGGCAGCTCGATGCCGGGGTACGCTTCGGCGAGCGGTGGCGCGGCCTACGCATCCCGCGCTTTGAGGAGGTCCTCGATGTGGTGGATGGCCGGGCGGGGCTCAATCTTCATGTCAAAGACCCGGGGCCCCAGGGGGCGCTGGTGCGGATGATGCGCGCCGAGCTGCGCAAGCGCGGGTTGGTGGAGCTTGCCTATCTGGGGGGCAACGAGAAGACGCTGCGCGCCGCGCGCGAGATCGCTCCTGAAATCCCGCGCGCCTGCCTCGACCGCCAGAGCGAGCCGGACCGGCAGATTGATCTCGCGGTAGAGTACGGGTGCCGGCGCATCCAGTTCTACCGGCATGCGACGGAGGAGCACTTCCGTCGCGCCCGTGATCTGGGCATCATCTGCAACCTCTACTGGTCAGACGAGCCGGCCGACGCGCGCGCCTACGTGGAGCGCGGCGTCGATGTGATCCTGACCAACGCCGCCCATCAGGTGACTCGCGCCGCTCTGATCGCGTAGCAAAGCGAGTGACAAGTGCCGGGGAGCTGGGGGCGGCTATCGAACCTCACCCTGCCCTCCGGCCCCACGGCAGCCTGAGGGCTGGGAACCCTCGGGCTGGGGTACCGGAGCCCCGCGGGGCCCTCCGCCAGAGTCGCGCGGCTAGCCCGGTCTCGGCTCCGAGGTGGGCGAGCAACCCGGACGGGAGGTTACCCGGGTGGAAAGCCGCCCACTCGCATCTCCCCAGACGGCCTCACGCGGAGTAGTGATCCATCCGGGAGGCTGAATAGCCGCCCGGACGGTAGGAGCGAACCACGGCGCGGCCTTCGCCCGCCTGGCGAAGGCGCTGGCGCAGTGCATCCAGGTTGAAGCGCAGCCCGCGCGCGGCGACCTCCTCCGCGGCAGCCGCCGCCTCAGCAGCCCTCAACACCTGATCCAGCCCATCTCTCTCGCCAGTGGCCTGGATGCGCGCCTGCTCCGAGATGATGTTCTGGAGGACGCAATCCTTCTCGTCCAGGAGCTTGTCAAGACCAACCAGATCTTCGGCCGCGACCAGTTGCGCTTCTCTCTGACACAGCTCCGTCAGATGCTCATAGAGAGCCAGAAGTGTTTTCATCGGTAGGCCACCCTTCGCGATGGGACCAGGTGCGCGTCGCTTCGGCTCATGCGGTCATCGCCAGGGGAGACGTCTCGGCCTCCTGCCCCCGCTCGACCTGGGCCGCGGCGTCTGCCCACGCGCCACGCAGGTTGTTCAGGAGAGCGGCTACCTCCGTGATGGCCGTCACATCGTCGTTCGCGCTGGCGTCACATAGCCGGTTGTAGCAGTACTCATACACCCGCAACAGGCAGATGGCCAGCTCTCCCCCCTCCTGGATATTCAGCGACGAGATCAAGCCCAGGAGGATGCTTTGCGCGCGGTCGAGATTGTGACTCTGCCCCGCCGCATTCCCAGTCTCCATTGCCAGGCTCGCCCCCCGCAGGAACCGCAACGCTCCATCATAGAGCATGAGCACTCGCTCGCCCGGCGATGCATGCTGTATCCGCTGCTCTTGATATAGCAAGTATGGATTCTGCATCTCTCTCCTCCCTTGCTACAATCCACCCGTGCTGCTCTTCTGGCCGGAGAGGCTGGCAATCTGCTGCGCCAGCTGCAGGCTCTGGTTTTGGAGCCGGCTCAAGGTGCTCTCCATCGCCATGAACTGCGCCCGCAGGCGCTCCTGGAGCGCGGTCAGCCGCTCATCCGCGATCTTCATCTCATCCGTCAGTGCATCGATCTCCGCCTGCACCGATGATCGCGCCTGCTCCACCGTCGACTCGGCGCCCTCGATTGCCGTCTGGATGATCCGCTCCAGCTCTCCACCCACGCCGCGGGTGAAGACAACGGGCCCGTGCGCGCCGACTGTCAGCGACGTGATCTGCAGCACCAGTCCGGATGTGGTGGCATTCCCCACATCCCCCGTCAGCATCTGGCCCGATCCGGTTGCCGGCTCCCCGTTGATCGTGCCGGCCACGTTCACGCCACGCGCGCCCGACCCGGTGCCCGCTTCGCCGGCCGCGTCGCTCTCCGTGACCAGCGTAGAGCCGATGCCGCTGCGATTCGCCATCGGCACGGCCCCCCCGTTCGACATGCTGGAGACCACCGAGAGGGTGTAGGCCGAACCGTACTGGCTCGCCTCCAGCGTCAGGTAGCTGCCCTCGCCCGTGCCATCGGGGCCCGTCGCCTTGGCAGTGACGCCCGTGACAGAGCTCTTGGCATTGATCGCCGCGATCACATCCGCCTGAGTCATCCCGTGGGTCAGCGCGATTGTCGTGCCGTTGATCGTCAGTTGCTCATCGCCTGCCAGGGCCTCGGTCTGCGCCACGCCCGCGGTGATCCGGCTGCGCGTGGCAAGCCGCGTGATCTCCACCGGGTAGCCACCGGCGCCCGAAGCAACCGTCTCATTGGTGCAGCTCACGTACTTCACGCCGGGATCGGCCGACTCGCCATAGTTGGCGAAGAGCTTCATGACCGCCGTTGGGTTCTCCGTCAGCGCGGTCGTCAACTGGGCACTGTCGTACTGCAGCTTGCCGTCGGAGCCCACGGTGAGACCCACGTTCGAGAGCGTGTTCACCCCCTGGGCAAGTCCTGGCACCACCTGGTCCAGCACGCGCTGGATATCATCCTGGATGAGGAGGAGCGTGGCATCGCCCAGAAGGCTGCCGCCCTGTTGCGTCTCGGGGTCATACTTGCCCTGCGAGTTGATGTTATCCACGAGCGCGTTGTAGGAGTTGACGAGTTCCTGCACCGACGCCCCGACAGAGCTGGTGTCACGAGTGACGTTCACCATCACGCGCTTATTCTCATCGGCCGAGACCAGATTCAGGGTCACCCCGGGGATGACATCCGTCACGGTGTTGCTCGGTTTCGAGATGAGCATGGCGCCGGCGCCCTCTCCCAGGCGGATGGAGGCGTTGCGCGCCTCCTGGAGCGTGGTGAAGGCGGGGTCCGTGCCCCCGGTCAAATTCGCGGTGATGGTGATCTGATTGCTCTCTCCAGTCGTGTTGGAGGTGACCACCAGGCGGTACGGATGGGTGGCGTCTCCATCATTCACAATCGACGCGGTCACCCCCAGGCCGGCGCGGTTGATGGCATCGCGCAGCCCGGCGAGGCTGTTGTTGGTCTCGTCGATGACGATTGTGCCCGGAGCGCCGGCGCCCACCTGGATGGAGAGGGTGCCGGTGCCCAGCACCGCGGCGCCGGAGTCCGCATAGCCCTGGCTCTTCACCTGATGCGCCTGCGCGGTGGCCAGCACCGTCAGGTGGTAGGTACCAGGAGCGGCCTCGGGAGAGGCGGCCACGGTGAGGAGCGCCGTATCGCTGCTGGTAGCGGAAGAGCGCCGGAACGTGGCAGCCTGGCTCAGAGCGGACGCAGCACTCTTGAGAGACGAGAGCTGCTTTTTCAGGCCATCCCACGCCTCCAGCTTCTTCTGCAAGACGGTCTTGCGAGCCTGCATGCGGATCTGAGGCGCCCGCCGCAGCGACGTCAGCTGAGAGATAATGCTCTCGGTATCGAGCCCGGAGATAATGCCACTGATGGATGAGTTCGCCATCCCTTTTCCCCTGCGAGCGGCGGCATCATAGCCCGCCGCGCTCCTGCCTGGCCATATCCTGGTGGGGCCAACCTTTCACGTGGAGCCCTGATCGAAGGCGTCTAAGCAAACGCCTCAGGCCAACGCTTCACATCCTACCCGTAGAGAGGGGCTTTGCGCCTGGGGCGCGGGCATCCTGGCCCGCGCCCCGGCAGTTGTCGGCACGTCACCTGAAAGGTGGCGTGGAGAGAGCCGCTCCGCTTACCGGAGCAGCGCGAGCAGTTGCTGCGGCAACTGGTTGGCCTGCGCCAGCATGGCCGTGCCCGCCTGCATCATGATGTTATTGCGGGTGAACGTGACCATCTCGGCCGCCATGTCGGTGTCGCGGATGGTGCTCTCGGACGCCTGCAGGTTCTCCTTGGCAATACCCAGCGAGTTGATATTGCTCTCGAGAACGTTCTTCTGGAAGGCGCCGAGCTGGGCGCGCATCGTGGATACCTGGCTGATCGCCGCGTCGATGATCTTGATGGCGTCCTGCGCCCCCTTGAGCGTGGTCACATCGATGTCCGCCACGCTCCTGGCATTGGTCTCAAGGCCGGTCGCCGACGTGCCCAGGCGGTTTGCCGCCGTGCTCGAGAGGCTCTGGCTCACCGACTGGCCGGCGTTGCCGCCGATCTGGAAGCTGAGCGTGCCCTGGGCCACCGTCACCAGCGCCACCGCCGTGCCGGTATTCTCGACCGCCACCTTCAGCTTGAGGCCCTCGGTGTAGGCGTTGCCGGCGTTCCCCGTGAGGATCTGGCCAGCGCCCGTGGCGGCCTCACCGTTGATGGTGCCCGCCACATTCGCGCCGCCGACGCTTGCCGCGAAGTTGCCCGCGGCGCCGCCGCCCGACTGCACGTTCAGCGTCGTCGTGCCGAGTCCGAAGTCCTCCGTCGTGCCGCCACCACTCGCGGTGCTGGCAACGGTAACAGACGCATAGGCGTTCGTGCCATACTCGGTGCTGGTCAGCTTCATCTTGCAGTCGATGCCGGTGTTGGCAACGAGATCGGCGCGCAGGCGCACGCCGGCTGCAAGCGCGGCGTTGTTGATCTTGTTGGCCACGGACTCCAGCGAGTCGCCTGCCGCGAGCACCACCTGGGTGGACTTGCCCGCGATGTTGTCGGTCAGCGTCAGCGTCTCCGCCTTCGCGAGCGCGGAGGTGCGATCCGCCACCGCCGCGGCGCTGGTTTCGGCCGCCGCGTTGTCGATGCCCGTAAGGGTGGTCACGTTCTCCGCCGTGCCGGTGCCACCACCACCCGCGACCGCCTTCACCGTGAGGCTGCCATCGGTGTTCTCCAGGAAGCGGCTGCTCAGGCGGATGACATTTCCATTGGTCGGATCGTCATAGATCTCCGCTTTCACCTTCTGGCCGACCACCGTGTCCGAGTTGATGCGGTCCACGACATCCTGGACGGTATCGCCCGCCTGAACCCGGATGTTGATCGTCTGGTTGTCGAGGTAAGCGCCACCGAACTGGAGGTAGCCGAAGTCGGTGCCGGTGATGTTGTTCGCACCCACCGTATCGCCATCGATCCGCTGGACCTGGTAGCTGTTGGTCATGGTCGAGGAGGCCCGCGTCGCGACGGCGGTGACATCCACCGCGTAGGTGCCCGCCTTGGTCGCGGCGTTGCCACCCATCACCTCCACAAGGCTGTTGGTGGAGGTGCCGCTGACGCCGGAGGTCCCATCCAGGAGGTGCTTGTCGCCGAACATCGTCGTGGACGAGATCCGGTTGAGCGACGCGATGGCGGAGGAGATCTGCGCCTGGTCGGCCGCGAGCGCCTCGCTACTGTTGACGCCCATGTTGCTGGCGTGAACCGCGAGGTTGCGCATCGACTTGAGGAGGTTGTTCACCTCGGTGAGCGCGCCCTCCGCCGTCTTCACGAGGTTGATGGCATCGCTGGAGTTGGAGATGGCCTGCCCCAGGCCCTCGACCTGCGCGCGCAGGTACTCGGAGATGACCAGACCGGCGGGATCATCCGCGCCGCGGTTGATGCGGAAACCGGACGCCAGCTTCTCGAGCGAACGGCCGATGGTGGCATCCGTGTTCTGCAGGTTGCGGTGAACGTTCACCGCACCCATGTTCTGGTTGATACGAAGTGACATGATCCGATCCTCCTTGATCGACTTTCCGGGGCCACTGCCCCGCCGGCTTCCTGCCGTATCCGATGAGAACCGAACTCGCCCGGGAGTCCTGGCGCCCCGGGGCCACGCACCTATCGGTGGCCTGGCAGCTCGGTCTGTGGTCTGTTTCGGCAGCCCGCGCGGGAGACTTAAAGCGGACGGCGCGAGGAGAGGGGGCAGGAGCCGTGGCACTCGCGTGGAACCCCCACGATAGCGAGGGGCGGTGGCGCTTCCACCCGCCGCCCGAGGGAGAGCCCATGCCCGTTCCACACGACCTTCTCCGACTAGTGGAGCAGTTCGAGCGCAACCGCGATGCCTATCGTTCGGGCGCCTATAACGAGACGCAACTCCGCCGCGAGTTCCTCGACCCCTTCTTCGAGGCGCTCGGCTGGGACGTAAACAACCGACAGGGATACGCGGAGCACTATAAGGAAGTCATCCACGAGGATACCATCCGCGTGGGCGGCGTGATGCACGCGCCAGACTACTGCTTCCGCATTGGTGGCGAGCGCAAGTTTTTCGTGGAAGCGAAGAAGCCCTCGGTCAACCTGCGCGACGATATCAGCCCCGCCTTCCAACTGCGCCGCTACGCGTGGTCGGCCAAGCTGCCCCTCAGCATCCTCACCGACTTCGAGGAGTTCGCCGTCTACGATTGCCGCCGCCGGCCCGATAAGCGGGATAAGGCCTCCACCGGACGGCTGCTCTATTTCACCTATGCCGACTATCCCGAGCGGTGGGATGAGATCGCCGCGATCTTCTCCCGCGAGGCGATCCTGCACGGCGCCTTCGACCAGTATGCCGAGGCACGCGAGGGCAAGCGTGGCACCGCCACAGTGGACAACGCCTTCCTTGCCGAGATCGAGGGGTGGCGCGATGCCCTCGCCCGCAACCTCGCCCTGCGCAACCCGACGCTCTCGCAGCGCGCCCTCAACTTCGCCGTGCAGGCGACGATTGATCGCCTCATCTTCCTCCGCATCTGCGAGGATCGCGGCATCGAGCCGTATGGCCAGCTCCAGGCGCTTCAGAATGGCATCCATGTCTACTCCCGCCTGATGGAACTGTTCCGCCGCGCCGACGACCGCTACAACTCCGGGCTCTTCCATTTCGAGGCCGAGCCCGGCCGCCCCGACGCCGACACGCTTACCCCCGGCCTCGTCCTCGACGATAGGCCGCTGAAGGAGATCCTGAAGAACCTCTACTACCCGGATAGCCCCTACGAGTTCTCGGTGCTCCCCGCTGATATCCTCGGGCAGGTGTACGAGCGCTTCCTGGGCAGGGTGATCCGGCTCACTGCCGGGCATCAGGCGAAGGTGGAGGAGAAGCCGGAGGTGCGCTAGGCCGGCGGCGTCTACTACACCCCCACCTACATCGTGGAGTACATCGTTCGCAACACGGTCGGCAAGCTGCTGGAAGGAAACGTCCCGAGGATGTGGCCGGCCCGGAGCTAGCGGCGCCCGGGCGCCGCCGCAAAGCCGGCCGCGCATCCGGCTCCGCCGCGCCGCCCTTGCGCGTGCTCGATCCCGCCTGCGGCTCCGGCTCTTTCCTCATCGGCGCCTACCAGTTCCTCCTCGACTGGTACCGCGACCGGTATCTGGAGGACGGCCCGGAGAAGTGGGCGCGCGGTGCCACCCCCCGCCTCTTACAGGCGGCCGGTGGCGAGTGGCGCCTCACCACCGCCGAGCGCAAGCGCATCCTCCTGGCCCACATCTACGGTGTGGACATCGATCCCCAGGCCGTGGAGGTGACCAAGCTCTCTCTGCTCCTCAAGGTACTGGAAGGCGAGTCGGACGAGAGCCTCAGCAGCCAGATGCGCCTCTTCCAGGAGCGCGCCCTGCCAGACCTGAGCACCAACATCCAGTGTGGCAACTCCCTCATCGGCCCGGACTTCTATGACGGCCAGCAACTGACGCTCCTGGACGACGAGGAGCGCTACCGGATCAACGTCTTTGACTGGGAGGCGGCTTTCCCCGAGGTGTTCAGCGGCGACAACCCCGGCTTCGACGCCGTGATCGGCAACCCGCCGGATATCTTCGGGGAGTTCCATGCAGAACAGTGGAAGCAGTACCTAGAGTCTCACTTCGTGGTTGCGCGCAACCAGTACGACACTTACTGGCTGTTCATCGAGCGATGTCTGGCACTGTGTGCAAAAAGAGGGGTCGTGAGCCTTATAGTTCCCGATGCACTCCTGGCCCGTGACGAGCCAGCAGCAGTCCGCAAGCTCGTCCTGGACCATGGTCTCGTAACGCTATATCACTGTGGGCCCGTGTTCGAGAAGGTAGGAGTCTCAGCAGTCGTCTTTGTGGCCAACAAAGCCGACGAGGAAGGAAAGGTGACAGTGTTTACGAGGGACGGCGTTACACCCGTCCTAGTGGGTTATCGCCGTGCCAGCGACTTCCGTAATGATGCGTTCCGGTTTACGATATATGCGGGCGGATCCGATGCTGGAATCTTGGACAACCTCGAGGCTCAATCACTTCCGCTGGAAACCTACGTCCGGATCTCTCGTGGAGAGGAGCTCGGCAAGAAGAACGTTCGCGATAGCGGCAGGATACCAATCGTTGTCGGGGAGGACATCTCGAGATACTGCCTCGCATCTCCGACCAGGTTCATCGAGAAAGCAGCCAAAGTACAGTCCAATTACGACGCCCCAAAGATCATGATGGTCAAAACAGGGAGCAGAGTCGTCGCCACTCTTGACCAAGATGGCGTCGTAACTATGCAATCCGTTTATAACATCCACCTCAAACCATCGTGCCCCTATGACATCCGATACATCCTGGGTATGATGGGCTCAAAACTCTTGTCGTTCTTCGCCAATAGGAGGTTCACTAGTTATAAGAAGGTATTTCCTCAGTTTAACCAATCAAATGTTCTGTCATTCCCCATCCGTACCATCGATTTCGAGGCCCCGGACGACCGGAAGCGGCATGAACGGATGGTCGCCCTGGTGGAGCGGATGCTGGAGCTGCACCGGCGGCTGCCCGAAGCGGCCACGGCGCATGAGAAGACCCTCCTGCAGCGCGAGATCGACGCCACCGACCGGCAGATCGACCGGCTGGTCTACGACCTCTACGGGCTAACCGAGGAGGAGATCCGCATCGTGGAGGCGGCGACGCGCGGGTAGCGCCGGGCGCGTTTCGGGGCTTGGCGCCCGCGTCCAGGTGAAAAAGAGTATTGACAGAGCCTGCCCGCCGTGGTATACTGTGGCTGTTCTTGGGCGCATGGCTCAGTGGGAGAGCGCCTCGTTCACACCGAGGAGGTCCGTGGTTCAAATCCACGTGCGCCCACCATTGTGGCAAGAATCGAGTAGTGACGCGGGATCGTAAGCACCCGCTGCCCTCCAGAGAGACGATTTGGAGGGCAACAGTGGCAAAGACAGAGCTTTCTTCGTACACCCAGACAGCGCCTTCTTCACGAAGGCGCCAAACCCCAAAATGCCGGCAGGCGCCCGTTCGTCGGGCGCCCGACTCGGTCTCCGTAGCCGACCTGGAAACCTTTGTTGACCAGTGGCTGTTCGATGGCGAGGGCCGGCACCTCTCCCCACGAACCCTGGACTTCCGCCGGGACCTTACCCAGAAGTTGCTCTGGTGGCTGAAGCGCGAGGGGCATTCCGTGTTTGGCCCCGACCAGGTTCGCGGCTTTCTGGCGTACATCAACACCGGCCACAAGGAAGACGGCGGCCGGTGGGGTAACCCCCGCATGACGCGGCCAGTTCGCCCTGGGACGACGCACACCTACTACGTCAGCCTCACGACCCTTTGCAGCTTCCTGGTTCAGGAAGAGGTGTGTGAGGCGTCCCCCATGCAGGCGATCCGGCCCCCTGCACACCGCCCCGACCAGATCCAGCCCTTCACTCAAGATCAGGTAGATGCCCTGCTCAAAGCTGCCCGTCGCAGCCCCAACCCGAAGCGGGACGAAGCCATTGTGCTCTTCTTGCTGGACACGGGCGCCCGTGCCTCGGAAGTATGTGAACTGACTGTGGGTGACGTGGACATGGGAAATCGCCAGTGTCGAGTTCTCGGAAAGGGCGACAAGCACCGCTCGATCTGGTTCTCTGGTGATACCCGTAAGGCCCTCTGGCGCTACCTGCAGGGCGAGCCCCGGAAGCCAGACGCGCCTTTGTTCTGCTCCGATTCCGGCACTCGTGCTGGCAGCAACCTGACTCGCAGCGGCCTGTTGCAGCTTATCGAGCGCCTGGGCAAAGCGGCGGACGTGGCGGATTGCCACCCGCACCGATTCCGTCACACCTTTGCTGTGCAGTTCCTGCGGAACGGCGGTAACAGCTTCACACTTCAACAGTTGTTGGGGCACACATCCATAACGATGACCATGCGCTACGTGGCCCTCGCACAAGCGGATCTTGAGAACCAGCACCGGCAGTACTCTCCCGTAGAGAGTCTGGTCGGACGTGGGAAGGCGAGGAGATAATGGATCAAGAGAGCTACTGCGATGAGGCACCGTGGGTAGTTTGCGACTGCGAACGTCTCCTTGGGATCCTGGAGCCTGGGGATGAACTGCCTCGCTGCGCACATGGCGTCTGTGAGTTTACCTGCCGGCTTGCCTGTTGGGAATGGGCACGGCCGTACGTGCCCTACCCAGAGGACCGGTTGATCGACACTGGTACCTGCTACGACCAGGAGAGCACCGTGGAGCTGGCCATGGATCCGCTGCCGGTTCGCTGGCAAGCTGTTCTGCCCGACGGCACCCACATCGGCGGCGACCAGTTCCCACTGTGGCCCATGTGCCCGCATGATGCCCCTGTGAGTGAGTTGATCGCAGTTATCCGGCAATACTGCGAGGACACTGTAGCCAACCTGGCGGTCTACTGGCGGAAGCAGGAGCGATGGCAAGGGTGCGTAGGCGATTGCCTTCGTGCCTGCCACCTCCTGCGTGGCGAGTGGCACATCGGGCGGGGCCTGCAAGCAGCACTCAATGCTGCGGTCGTCAAGCTCCGCGATGCCGGCTTCCCGGAGACAGCGGCGGGATGCTTGCTAGCTGATGCCAGCGAACTGGAGGCCCGTTGGTACGCCGAGGGCCGCCTGCAGGTCCGCTTGCTTGACGACATGGATCTCGCCGAGGTAAAGGCCCGCCGGGCGTGTGTTCGGTCGTTCGTGACCCGGCCAACACACTATGGCAGACTGCTCTCATTTGGCCAGTTCCGAGTCCTGTCCGAGGTGGTTCTGTCCGATGCCCGCTACACGAGCGCCGGCCTATGGGCGAACGCAGGCAAGATCGTAGCGGAACACGCCAGGTGGGCAGCAGCGGTGTTCCACGCTCGGGACGCTGGCCCGATTGATGCGAGGGAGTTGAACAAGGGCGATGGCAAGAAGCCGGCTCCGTGCCTTGACGCCGACATTTCTGAGTGCCTGGCGGGCAGGATCGGCCGGGCGAAGCTCTACGATATCAAGAGAAAGCGCTTCGTCTCCGAAAAGGGAAGGGAACCGACACCCAAAGAGGAGAGGCGCATTCACGCGACCACCCGCGCTGCGCTAAGCTACTGGAGCAAGAAACCTTCGTAACAGCGCAGACTTTGGATCCCACGCAATTCACGCCCGTGAGACAATGCCCCCGGTGGATGCTTCCACTGGGGGTTTTTCATGCAACTGGACTTGGCAGATCCACTCCTCCTGGCAAAGCTGACTCGCCTGCCCGGTTCCCTACGTCGGCCAACTCGGATGCGTCTGGTAGTAGAGTATCCTGACGACCCCGAGTACCGTGACCGAGTACTGGGAGCCCTCGGCGATATGCTGCGACCTCGGGAATACCAGTCCGACAGGCACCAGGAGACCTGACGTGCGAAGATCCTCCCCCGCCCGTCTGAGACGAGAGGCTCAGGGGCTGACTACTCTGGAAGTGGCCCTCCGTGCGCGTGTCACAGAATCCACCGTTCTGCGTGCCGAACGGAGCGGCTGCTCCCTTGTGCTTGCTGAGAGGCTGGCCACAATCTACGACTGCAGCGTCAATCTGTTCCTGCCCCAACCAACCGACAAGAGAAAGGGGGCAGCGGGTGCTTACAAGAAGCGCGGCGCCACAACCGCAAAGCGAGACCAGGCAGGAACAGTGATCGGCCGCTAGAGCACGTCGAGTGAGGTTCGCCAGAGGGAGGTTGTAGTATCCGGAGCGGTCCAATCCGGCCGCCCCGGATAACGGGCAACAGAGCCTTGTGTCGCCTGCCGCAGTTCTACCACCGCTCATCGGGATCCGCAAGAGGAACCCCTGCGCGGTGGTCGGGCCGCAGGATCGCACTCACGTCCCCCAACGCCCACTCCAGTACATAGTTCGCCACGTGTACGAAGCAGCACTTGGGCGGGCCACCTGACGTGCCAAGCGCGAAGCTGGGGGATGCTGCGGTTCGCCCCGCAGGCCGGATTCGTTCCAGCGGCGCCGTGGTGACCAGAAAGGGAGGTGTACAGTTCTTCTTCATCTTACCGACGTTCAGTAGGAGGTGACAGCGATGCTCAGTTCAACCCAAACGGGAAACCCGGTCGCTGAGGTGAGGAAGCGGTGCGGCCTGAGCCGTGCGGCCTTCAGCCGAGCCACTGGCTGCGCCTACCAGCAACTGACACGAGCAGAGGGTGGCTACGTGCCTCGCCTACTAAGGGCCGTTCGGGATGCGCTGGCTAGTACCGGGATCGATGTGCAAGCGGCCGACAGGCAGTATGAGGCTTGGCTGCGGTCTCTGCGGTGTGGAGTCCCTCTGAGAGAGGAGCAGGCATGAAGAAACGGAGGGGCGCCTGTGGGCCAACACAAGGCGCCCCCGAAATGGCCGGCCCAGATGAACACGGTGCCGGCACTATCTTATCACATACCGACCGAAAAGAAAAGGATAGTGTCACATGAATCCCAGTAACCCCTTCGATATGGAGGAGATCCGACGCGCCCTCGCCCTGGTCTGCTGCACCGGTGGCATTCACGAACTCCGCGCCCTGGAGACGAGGAAGGGAACCGTCTCCGGGTACTTTGACAATCGGGAGGCGATGGCCAAGGCGGCGGCAGCCTGGTCTGGGAAGGCCGATGGGGTGTACCTCACCCTCAATCCAGTTCAACCCGATCTGTTGGCACGAGCGGTGAACCGAGCCAAAGAGTTCTCAAAGCACACGAGCAGCGACCCCGACGTAACACGCCGGCTGTGGCTCCCCGTTGATGCCGATGCCAAGCGGGCCTCGGGCATCTCCTCGACTGACGAGGAACACGAACTCGCGTTGGCCAAGGCCAAGGAGATCCGGCAGGCCCTCACCGAGTCGGGGTGGCCAGCACCGATCTTGGCCGACTCCGGGAACGGAGCGCACCTTCTCTACCGGATCGACATCCCCAACGATGATGCATCCCGCGATCTGGTATCCCGGTTCCTCCGCGCTCTCGCCTGGCTGTACAACGACGACCAGGTACAGATAGACGAGAAGACGTTCAACGCGGCGAGGATCTGGAAAACCTACGGCACCCTGGCGGCCAAGGGCGACTCGACATCCACCCGGCCTCACCGAATCGCCCGGCTCATCGAAGTGCCCGAGGCGCTGAAGCCGGCTACTGTGGAACTGATAGAGACTGTGGCGATCCTGGCTCCTGAGTTGAAGGCTCCCCAGCAACGCCGGCCGGGCGGCGGGAACGTGCCAGCGGAGCCCTTCGAGGTGGATCGGTGGATCACGGAGCATCGGCTCGACGTGTACTCGCCGGTCTCGTGGAACGGCGGCCGGCGATGGATCTTCCGTGTCTGCCCGTGGAACCCGGATCACACCGACCGGAGCGCCTATATCCTTCAGTTCCCCTCGGGAGCCATTGCGGCCGGATGCCAGCACAATTCCTGCACCGGCCGGGATTGGTTCGCCCTTCGTGATACGGTAGAACCCGGCTGGAGGGATCGCAAGGCCGCTGCAGCATCCCTCCCTCCCGACCTTTTGCCTCCAGAGCGCCCGTCTACCCCAGCGCCCGCACCGGGTGCGCCGGCCGAACCAGAGATCCAAACGCTGGGCCACCGGACGGACGAAGAAGCCGAGTGGCTTGCCCGCGCCCTCTCTTCGGTGGCGGACAAGGATGCGGAGGCCCGGTGGGGTGCCCTGAACTTTTCGGTGGAGAGGATTGAGAAACACCTATCCCAACCGCCGATCTACTACGTCCAGGTGGCGGGCGTCGCGGTTCCGATGGATGTGGGCGATTTGGACCACTTCCCGAGCTTCCGCAAGAAGGTGGTAGAGTGGGCAAACGAGGTCCCGATCATGCGGAAGCCCTCCGAGAACTGGCACCCCTACCTCCGCCATGTGCTGTCTCACCGGCGAGTCGACGTGCCGGCCGC
>DUUU01000514.1 GCA_012841485.1 Armatimonadota bacterium | reverse complement strand
GTGGCCGCCCTCTTCAACCCCGACGCGCAGCCCCGGGTGGTGCGGGTGCCCTGGGCCGGGCCGGCGCCATCGGCCTGGGTGGGCGAGACGCCGGAACCCCGAAAGCCCGATCTGGCGGGCGGCATCGCGTCCATACAGCTCCCGCCCGGCGCGTGCGCGCTTGTAGAGCGGTAAGAGGGAGCAGATCACGGCAAGCGCCCGAGCTACGCGCGGATTTGGTGGAATCGTTCGATTGGGAGGAGTGGGAATGCGTCACGGAGCAGACAGAAACGCGCGAGGCCGGAGGAGCCCCTATCGCTGGCTTCCCGCCGTACTCGGAATCTCGATGGCGCTGCTGGTACGAGCGGAGGTGACCGAGGCAGCCGGTTTTCCGCCCGTAGTGCGAGGAGCACGCGCGGTGCTCCTGCGCCCCGATCCGGGCCCGCTCACAATCCGGATCACGAAGCGTGACCTGAACATCTACGAGGGCGCGGATACGCTCACGGCTCAGCTGTATGACCCGCGGCGTCGCCTGATCGGCACCCTGGAGCTCCCGGACGATGGGAACACCGGCAGAGGCGCGGCGACGGAGACACAATCGGCCGATCTGAAGGTCTCCTGCCAGATGCCAGGCGTCTACCGGCTCATCATCGCGTGCAGCCACGACCTGGTGTTCGGCCTGGAAACCTCCAGCGGGCGCCTGATGATCGAGGGCGATATCCTGCTGAATGATGGCAACGTCTCTGGCAAGCTCTGCTTCCCGCCCCCGGAGGGCGCGTTCAAGGTGATAGCGCAGGCGCTCCACGAGCCCGGCATCCAGAAGCTGCCGCTCCTCGACACGAAGGGCACCGCGCTCCACACCTTCGATCTGGCGAAGGCGGGAGCGGATCAGGCCTTCACTGTGCCTGCGGATGTGGGCGCGCGCGATGGCTTGTGGTGCCTCGATCTGAAGGCCATGGATGTGAAGATCCGGGTCTCCGACGTGACTCACTGGACCTTCGCGGAGGACGCCTATTTCGACCCGGCCCCTCTGCGCTGGATGCTGCTCCCATACAGCGAGGCGCGCTGTCTGAAGCCAGGCCAAAGCGCCGAGCTACGCTTCACGCTGCGAAATCGCACGGGCCAGCCTGCAACCTTCCGGCTGGATGCCGCGGGCCATGACGGTCTGGTCTGCCGCGTGATAGAGCCGGCCTCGCCCGTTGCGCTGGAGAAAGGCGAGGCGCGCACCATCCGGGTCGCCGTCCAGGCGCCGCCTACGGCGAAGCCTGGCTCCGTGCTCGAGGGGATTGTGAGCGCCACCGCCATGCACGACGCCAGGGTGGTGCAGAGCGCCGGGATCGAAGTGCGCCTCTGGGATCCGCCCGCCTCGCGCCCTCTCAAGATGCCGATTGTGCTCGAACGCTACCGGCATGAGAACGCGCTTTTCGGCTACGCCCCCGACTACGTGGCGAACGAGGTCTATTTCGACCGGCAGAACCGGCCGGTGATCCGCCAGCGCACGGAAAGCGCCTACGTGACGACCGCACTCACCCTGCTGGAAGGGGATCGCTGGGTAGAGCGCTCGTTCGTGCCAGCGCTGCAGGCGGCCTATCCGGGCTACCGGGGGATCTTCTTCGGCGGGGGCTTCCTGGGAGCGAAGGTTGCCTTCGATGGCGAGAACGGCGCCTACACAATTGTGAGCGTGATGACCGCCGACCGCAAGCGCCAGAGCGTGCTTCTCTACACGCCCGATGGAGGCCGTACCTACACCACGCACGAACTGCCGGGAAGCCAGTTCGATATCGAGCAGTTCACAGGGCACAACGCCCTCGCCATCCCCCCGCCAGTGCTTGCCTATCGGCAAACGGCCACGCGCCCCGAAACGTTCGCCAGCGTGAACGACCTGCTCCTCTACCTGCCAAAGAAGGTGAATGGAAAGCTCACCCTGGGCGAGCCCGTGCTCGTCTCGAAGCAATGCCTTGGCTCGTGCCAGCACTCGGGTGGGCCGGCCTCGACGGCGACGCGCGATGGCAAGACGCACATCGTTTGGGGAGAAGTGACCGATGAAAAGGTGCCGGGGGTGCCTACCTACGTCGCCACTTACGATCACGCCACGGGGAAGCTGAGCGAGAAGGTCCTCCTCGCCTATGCGCCCCCGATCAACGACGTGCATAACGTGCCGGCGATCTGCCAGGATAGCCAGGGGTATCTGCATGTGGTGGCCGGCGCGCATGGCGAGCCCTTCCAGTATCTGCGCTCGCTGCGGCCCAACGACTCCAGCGCCTGGACCAAGCCGGTCGAGGTGCTCTCCGCCGGCTACATCAGCGACAAGACGGATGCCGATGGCGCCGGCCGGCAAACCTACGTCTCGCTGGTGTGTGGCCCGGATGATACGCTGCATATCGCCTACCGCCAATGGCGGCAGCGCGTGGATCCCTACCACGGCGGGCAGATCTACGCGGCGCTCTCCGTGCAGAGCAAGCCGAAAGTGGGTCCATGGGGTCCCGCCCGGCCGCTCGTCGTCCCGCCCGTGCCCGGCTACTC
>DUUU01000513.1 GCA_012841485.1 Armatimonadota bacterium | reverse complement strand
GACAACTCCGGCACAGAGCTCCTGAGCAAGCCGAAGCTGTGGTCCGTATCAGCGGATGATTGAGAGGGTGTCGCCCCAATGCTTAGCGGGATACCGCCCGCGGGAAGGATACGGAGATGTTGTCACAACGCCGAGGGTTTACCCTCATCGAGCTACTCGTTGTCATAGCGATCATCGCTATCCTGGCAGCCATCCTGTTCCCCGTCTTCGCACGCGCCCGTGAGAACGCGCGCAAGTCCACGTGCCAGTCGAACCTCAAGCAGATCGGCACGGCCAACTCCATGTACCTGCAGGACTACGACCAGGTGATGCCCCGCTGGATCCTCGCCTCCCCGGCCAAGACGGGCCGCATCTACACAGACTATTTCTACTGGTACGAACTGCTGGTGCCCTACATGAAGAACGATGCCGTCTGGCGCTGCCCCAGTGATAGCACGCCCTACGTTTCCACAGGACCCCCACCTGTGGATCAGCGCCTGAACGTCTCCTACGGCATGAACTGCGCCCACAACACCGCCCTGGGCAACCTGGGGCGCGGCCCCTTCAACAGTGGCTCGGGTAACGTCGGCCACGCTGATGCGGCAATCGAGGACCCCGCCGGTACCATCCTCTGTGCCGACTCCGAGACCATCGGGGCGATGCCATACAACTACAACGATGGAAACTTCACCAGTAGTACCACTGGGAACGCGGATGCGGTTCGCAATGCCGCGCGCAGCCGGCATAACAACATGGTGAATGTGCTCTTCTACGACGGCCACGTCAAATCAATGCCCGCCGACAACTCGGGCACGGAGCTCATGAGCAAGCCAAAGCTCTGGTCCGTTTCGGCCGCTGATTGATCCAGCGTAGGGCAAGGACACCACGCAACGAGGAGCATCGCCCCTCGTTGCGTGGAGCCGCAGGAGCGCGGATGTGCCGGGCACCCGGCACAAAGCCTCGGGGCTTGCGCCGCCCACTCGCCACGGCTACCCGCGACGAGGGAGCGCGATACACCGCCTGACGGTCTGGCCCGGATCCGCTCTGGAGGAGCCGTCCAGGGAGCAAAACGCAAACCCTTCCCAGCACAGCGGGCCAGCGGTACCCCGCGACTTACGGGAGGTCACTCCCCCGCCCCTGATCGCCCGCTGCGCCCTGGCGAAACCACGGCACTCGGAAAATTCGCGGAGTGCCGATTCGCGAGACGTTACCGCAGAGAAACTGGAGAGGAGGCCGGGAGTTGCAGGGGTCTCTCCCTCCCCCGCCCAAAGGCGGGGGGCGCGCGCCCCTGCACACCCGGAGCTATATGAGCCAGAATCATGCGTTGGGGGACCACGGGCAGAGGAAGCTGTCGGAAGCGCCAGTCGATGGAGCCAACGCGCCGGGGACCAAAACGGAGGCTGTGGCAAAGAGTCGCTTTCCCTGGCGCGCCGTTGCCATCGCTGCCATCGTGATTCCGATCAACACCTTCTGGGTGCAGCACTCCGAGGTCGTGCGCGAGACGGCCCAGCCCACGATGGCGTCGCTCCTCTTCACCGCCGTCTACTCGCTCATCATCCTGACCGCGGCGAGCGCCTGGGTCGGACGGCGTTTCCCGCGCTTCCGACTCCTTCGCCACGAGCTGTTACTCATCTACTCCATGGTGTGCGTGGCCTCGGCCATCGCCGGGCACGACCAGGTGGAGATCCTGGTCCCGGTGATGAGCTATGCCTTCCACTATGCCTCGCCAGGCAATATGTGGGCCGAGAAGCTGCACCCGCTGCTCCCGAAGCACCTTCTCGTAGAGGACCGCCGCGCGATCGCGGGCTACTGGCAGGGTCACTCCAGCCTGCACACGGCCGCGAATCTGAAGGCATGGGCCGAGCCCGTGCTGTGGTGGTTTGCCTTCATCGTGGTGATGGCGGCCGTGATGATCGCCCTCGGCACGCTCTTCCGGCGGCGATGGACGCACGGGGAGAAGCTCTCCTACCCCCTTCTCGCGCTTCCCATCGAGATCGTCGACTCCGGACCGGCTCTCTGGCAAAACCGCCTCTTCTGGGTCGGCTTCGCCTTTGCCGGCTCCATCGACCTCCTCAACGGCCTCCATCTCTTCTTCCCATCGCTCCCGGAGCTGAAGGTGACAGCCCACGATCTCATCCCCGTGCGCAACACCCCCTTCCTGCGTGCCCTGGGCTACCTGCCGGTCGCATTCTACCCCTGGGCCATCGGCCTGGGAATGCTCCTGCCCAAGGATTTTCTCCTCTCCTGCTGGGTCTTCTTCTGGTTTTGGAAGGCCCAGGGGGTGGCGGGATCGATGCTGGGCTGGTCGCAGGTGCCACGGTTCCCCTATGTGCCTGAACAGGCGTTTGGCGCCTACCTGGGGATCGGCCTCTTTGCTATCTGGATGGCGCGTGGGCACCTTCGGCAAGTGTGGCGCGTAGCAATTGCGGGCCGCGGGCAGCCCGGCGGCCAGGAGGATATGAGCTACCGGCTTGCGCTGTGCGTTCTAGGGGTTGGGATGCTCTTCCTGCTCCTCTTCGCCATCCAGGGCGGCATGTCTCCGGGGGTCGCCGTCGCCTACTTCGCGATCTACCTCTGCCTATCGCTCGCCATCGGGCGGATGCGCGGCGAGATGGGGGTGCCATCGCATGACCTTTTCGGCGGCGGGCCGGATGCGATGCTCATCTCCACCCTTGGATCCCGCGCCTTCACCCCAAACACCCTGGCGATGTTCGCCGTCCTCTACTGGATGACGCGCGCCCATCGCTCGCACCCGATGCCGCACGAGTTGGAGGGCCTGGAGCTGGGGCACCGCGCCGGCCTCCGGGGACTTCACGTGGCCGTGGCCATCCTGATCGCCGTGGCGATTGGCACCCTGTCGGGCGTCTGGGGGGCGCTGCACATCGGCTACACCAACGGGATTGCCGGCCTGCCCAGTGATTCGCCCTATTTCGGCACAGAAACCTACGGCCGACTCGATTCCTGGCTCACGAACCCACGCCCCGCCGATCCGCTGGCCGCCTGTGCCATCGGCTTCGGGCTAGGACTCGTGCTCCTCCTCCTCTGGGTGCGCAGCATGTTCCTCTGGTGGCCCCTACACCCCATCGGCTACGCCATCTCCAGCAGCATCTCCGGCGCCATCCTCTGGATGCCGATGCTCATCGCCTGGGTGATCAAGGCCGGCGTCCTGCGCTTTGGCGGGGCCCGTGCCTTCCGCTCGCTGCACCCGCTCGCGCTTGGGCTCATTCTGGGCGAGTTCCTGGTGGGTGGCTCCTGGTCCATCGTGGGATGGCTCCTGGGGATCAAGACCTATCGCTTCTGGGCATATTGAGGCATCACGGTGCCCCTTTCCCCACCGCTCTCGGCGGTGCGGG
>DUUU01000512.1 GCA_012841485.1 Armatimonadota bacterium | reverse complement strand
GGCTCATCGCCGAGCGTGCGCCCCTCTCCACGCCGGACCCGCGCTGGGATAACTTGCTCTACCCCATCCACGCCTGCGAGCAGTTCCTCCGAAGCAGGCTCCCCGAGCGCCGCCAGGTCCACCTCTATCTGAAATAGGCCGCCCGGGGGCTCACTTCGTGGTGAAGAACCGGACTCGTGCGCCCGCCCAGGTGGTGGGAGCCTGGCGCAGCTTCGGCACCACGGTCTTGCCTGTGAACTGCGCCGCGCTCTTGCTCACCGTCGCGATGGAGGCCGCAGTCCCCAGCGGGCGGCTCGAAGCGATTGCGATGATCTCCTCGAGACCCATCTCGCCCTCAATCACCAGGTCCCATCCCTCGCCGGGCCCGGGCACCTGGTACCAGCGGTTGGCCTGCACCTTCCCGTCGCGATGCCACTCGTTGGGATAGAGTTGCGTCACCTGACGCGCGGTGTCTACATTGAAAAGGTAGACGTGGCAGGGAGCATCTACCCGGAAGGAGATGTGCATCGTCTCGCCCCAGCGATAGGTGCTCCCCTCCTCGCGGTCGAGCTTCACCTCCAGGCGGATCCCTCCCTCTCCCCGCTCCAGGAGAGCGAGGGGATCGATCTCAACGCCGGGAGAGAGGCCAGCGCGACTGGCGAGAGAGGCGTGCGGCAGCCACTCCCCCGTGATCGCGCGATGGAATCGCGTCGCCAGCTGGTGCGCCAGGGCGTAGATCTCCTCTCCCTCGCCCTGAATCCGCCCGATCACCTGCTCGGCGCTGCCTTCTTCCACCTTGCCGGTCTCGACATCGATCAGGCGGGCATCAATCGACACCATGCTGCCCAGGCGCGTGAAGCCGCCAGCGATGAGCTTGCCCGCTCCCAGGAGCTTGCCAATCTGCGCCGCCTTCTCCGGATCCACGAGGCCACTGTTGTCGAGCTTCTGCTCCTCCAGGACCTTTGCCAGGCGCTCGCGCTCCACCAGCCGGAGCCGTTTCGATTGGACGAGGGAAACGGTAAAGGTCTGGGTGATGGCATCGCGGATCCGCGCGTCGTCGCCGGCGAAATCGGCAACGGCCACCACGATCCGGCCCGCGCCCGGGTCCGTTTTGTTCGCCCCGGGTTCAGCGGCGAGCACCGGCAGGCACCACGCGAGAGCCAGCCAGACGCAAACGACGATGAGACGACGGTGCATGGGGAGCAACCTCCTACCCGCTGGCGGCGCCATCTGGCCGCCCTCCCCTCCTCCGTGATCGGCGGCTGGGGCGCAAACTGGAGAGCGGTGGGTCACGCCAGGCGGCGCATGATGCCTCGCAACTCCTCGGCAAAGCTGGGAACCGCCGTGGCCGGATCCGAGCGGCCTTCATACTCAATGCTGATATAGCCGCGGTAGCCCGCAGTGCGCACAATCTGAAGCGCGCGAAGGTAGTCTACCGGCTCCTCGCCGCTTGGCCCGCGCCAGTGCGTCTTGGCATGCGCCGAGACCATATAGGGCGCCACGATCTCGAACTCCCGGTAGGGGTCCTCGCGGAAGTTACCGAAATCGAGGTTGATCCCAAACCAGGTGCGATCCACCAATTGCACCAGACGCAGCACTTGCTCCGCGCGCGCCGTGATGCCTCCGTGGTTTTCGAGGGCCACCACCACTCCGCGCGCGGCACCATGCTCGGCGCACTCCTGGAGGCACTCCACCGCCCATGCAACGGCGGTATCCTCTGTGTGCCCCGGTGGCACGGGTCCGGCAAAGACCCGGATGCAGGGCGCTCCCAGGAGCACAGAGCCGTCGATCCACTGCTTCGTCATGTTGACATGCTCGCGGCGCTTGGCGGGATCTGCCTGACAGAAGTTGCTGCCCACGGCAGTGGCGGCGATGTGCAGCCCCCTGCGGAAGCACTCGCGCTTGATGTGGTTCAGGTACTCGCGATCCGACTGCTTCAGGTAGTAGGTGGTCAACTCCACCCCGTCGGCATCCATTGCGACCGCGGCATCCAGGAAGCCCTCCAGAGTCATGGAGCCGCTGGTGAGAGCATCGCGGTATGAGTAGGCGCAGCACCCGATGCGCATGGGTGTCTCCTTCCCTCCGTGTGCCAGAAGCAGCCTACGGACAGCACGTGGCCACCAGGGACGCGGGCACCCGGTCGCGTGCCATGCGGCCGTGCGTACCCCTCCGTTCGGCACCCCGCCCGTCTACTCCTTTGCCTGCCAAGGAGGCAGGCTTCCTCGACGCGCGTGTTTACCCGCAGGGTAACGCAGGGATCACTCGTCCCCCATGCGCACGCGGACGGCATTCGCGTGCGCATCCAGGCCCTCTACCTCGGCCAGTGCGAGGATATGCGGCGCATCGGCGCGCAGGCGCTCCGGCGAATAGGCAATGACGCTCGACTTCACCAGGAAGTCATCCACGCTCAGCGGCGAGGAGAAGCGTGCTGTGCCTCCCGTGGGGAGCACGTGGCTGGGGCCGGCGATGTAATCGCCCACCGACTCCGAAGCGGCCTCTCCCAGGAGAATAGCGCCCGCCGCCTTGATCCGGCCAAGAAGCGCCATCGGCTCCGCCGTGACGATCTCCAGGTGCTCCGGCGCGAAGGCGTTCACGATCTCGATCCCTTCGTCCAGCGACGAGACGACGACACACGCCCCCCCGAAGGCCAGCGACTGGCGGATGATCTCCGCGCGCGGCGACCGCTCCGTCTGCTGCTCCACCTCGTGGATCACCGCGCGCGCGAGCGCCTCCGAGGGCGTCACCAGCACCGAGAGGTTATCCCCGCCGTGCTCGGCCTGAGAGAGGAGGTCCGCAGCCACGTAAGCCGGCCGCGCTGTCGAGTCCGCCAGGACGGCGATCTCGGAGGGCCCGGGGAGCGATTCGATCCCGACGTCGCCGAAGACCTCGCGCTTGGCCAGGAGGACATAGACGTTGCCGGGGCCGACGATCTTGTCGACTCGCGGCACGGTCACCGTGCCATAGGCCATGGCGGCAATCGCCTGCGCGCCGCCCACCTTGAAGGCGGTCTTGATCCCGCACGCGCTGGCGGCATAGAGGATGTGCGGATCCACGCGACCATCGGGACCCGGGGGCGTGCAGAGTTCCATGAAGGGCACTCCGGCCACGCGCGCGGGGATCGCCGTCATCAGGAGCGTGCTTGCCAGGGGCGCTTTGCCGCCGGGGATGTAGAGACCAACGCGCTCCACTGGACGAATCAACTGCCCGAGGAGGACGCCGTCGCTCGTATCAAACCACGAAGGACGGAGCTGCTTCTGATGGTATCGCTCGATGCGCTGGATCGCCGCGTCCACCGCCTCGCGGTAGGCCTGCGATACCTGCCCGGCGGCTCCCGCAATCTCCTCGGGCGTTACCCGGAGCCGGGAAGCATCGGTGATCGCCGGCGAGTCGAAGCGCCGGGTGTACTCGACCACGGCGTCATCGCCCCGGGCGCGCACGTCCGCGCAGATCGCGCGGACCGCCTGCTCGGCCGCCGCGAGATCCGCGGCCGCGCGCGGCTGCAGCACGCGCATCAGAACCTCGCGGGTGTAATCCTTCGCAAAGAGCAACTTCATCAGATGACCCTCTATCTCCAGCGTTCGGGCGCGCTCTGGCTCCCTCAACCGCATGGCTGTCTACCAAGGGCCATTATAGCGGCCGCCATCCAACGCTGTCAATGCCAGCCCCTCACAGCCTCGGATGGCGCACCCACGCTGCCATCCCGCCCCACGCCGGCAGACGAATGCGGATGGGAGGGCGCGGCCCGTTGGGTGGCAAGGAGAGCGCGCGGGAGGCGGCGAAGGACTCGGAGTGCGGGCGCATCCTCGGCCCGCCAGATGGAAGGAGGCCGGCGTTGTCTACCCGGCGAGCGCCCATCCCCTGGTGTTTCGCGCTGCTCCTCGTCGCGTCCTGGGTACTGGCGGGCCTGGCGAGCGTCACCGCTCAGGCTCCACCGCAACGCTATCTGGTGTGCCTGAAGGAGGGTGCAGACCTCAGCGCCGCTCGGGGAAGCCGGAGCGCCGTGGTGGCACAACTCCGGCAGACGGCCACCCGCGCCCAGGCGCCCCTGCTGGCCCGGCTGGAGGCGTGGCAGCGACAGGGGGAGGTTCAGGAGTACGAACCCCTCTGGATCATCAACGCGGTTCGGGTTCAGGCCAGCGAGCGCGTCATCGCCGCACTGCGCCGCGACCCTGCCGTCGCTTCGGTGATGGTGGCGCAGCCGGTCACCCTGCCGCCCGCGCAGCGCGCGCGCGTGGTTGGAACGGGCCGACAGAACGCGCGGATCTCCTGGGGACTTGTGAAGATGGGAGCGCCCGAGCTCTGGGAGCGCGACCCCGCCATTCACGGCGCCGGCGTGACTGTGGCCGTGATCGACACGGGGATCACGCCCGCGCACCCACAGTTTCAGCAGCCGGGCAAGATTCGCGCGTGGAAGGATTTCATCGCCGGGAAGGGCGCGCCCTATGATGACGCCGAGTGGGCCCATGGCACCCACGTCGCAGGCACCATTGCCGGGACCAACGCAGATGGCTGGGTGGTCGGCATCGCCCCAGAGGCCACCCTCCTCGTGGCCAAGGCGCTCGACGCGCAGAGCGGCGGCCTGATCGATACGGCCATCGCCGCCATGCAGTGGGCGATGGACCCGGATGGCGACCCCAACACCGCGGACGGCGCCGACATTGTGAACTGCTCGCTGGGCGGGCCCCATCTCGAAGACCAATGGAACCCCACCCTGAAAAGCGCCCTGGAGGTCCTCCGCGCGGCGAATATCCTCCCCGTCTTCGCCATCGGGAACTCCGGACCGGGGCCAAAGACGACGGTGCTCCCCGGCGACTATCCCACCGCGGTGGGCGTCGGTGCGACCAGCCCGGAAGATGCCATCTGGCCCCGGAGCAGCCGTGGCCCCGTGGTGTGGGACGGCATGCTCTACATCAAGCCCGACATCACGGCGCCAGGCGAGGAGATCCTCTCCTGCACGCCGGCAAGGACGGATCCCAGCGGCTACCTCTACTCCAGCGGCACCAGCAACGCCTGCCCCCACGTGGTCGGTGCTGCCGCCCTGGCGATCAGCGCGGCGCGCGCGCGCGGCTTCTCGCCAACGGTGGCCGCTTTGGAGGAGGCACTCAAGAGCACGGCGGTGGATCTGGGCCCCGCCGGCCCCGACAATACCTATGGCGCCGGCCGCGTCGATCTCCCCCGGTTCGTCGACGCCCTCATCGGCGCCAACGTCACCCTCACCCCGCCGGACCTCCTCTCGCCAGCCGAGGATGCCGTCGTCCGCCCGACCCTCTCCTTGCAGATTGGGAGCCGCGCCAGTAGCAGCGCCCTCATCCGCTACCGGGTGGCCCTCACCCCAGCGAGTGGCCCGGCCATCGTGCTCGATCAGACGACCCCGAGCGGGGCCGTCGCCTTCGACCGGAACAGCCGGCCCTACGAGGATGGAGAGGTGGCCACGGTCATCGTGCCAGAGCTACCCCCCGGCCCCTGTGAGTGGCGCGCCTCCGCGTCCGCCGATGGAGGCAACACCTGGATCGAGAGCGACTCCGCCCGCTTTACCGTGAACCTGCCGCCCAATCCGCCCGAGTGGGTCTACCCGCCCGAGGGATACGTCCTCTCCACGACGCCCGTCCTGCAGATCCGGGTGTCGGATCCCGACCCGGACGACCGGCTGAAGGTGAAGCTCGTCCTGAGCGCCGCCGGTCAAGCGGTCCATGTTGTGGACCAGACCGCGTCGGTGACTGGGTGGAGCGTGGATGCCGGGTATGCCGTAGGCGAGGTGGCCCGCTACACCCCCTCGCCCACGGCGCCGCTGCCCGCCGGCACCTACTCCTGCACCGCCTACGCCCACGACGGCCTCGGCTGGTCGCCCGCGTCGGCTCCCCGGCAGTTCACGCTCTCGTCCGAGATGCCGCGTTGGCTGCCGGCGCGCCTCCAGACGTTTGCGCTCAGCACGTCGCCCCCCAGTGCCACGCGGGAGGCGCTCGGGCTTTCCCAGGTGCCGATGAAGGTCTACGATCCCCTGGCCGCCGCGCAGGCGGGAGATGCCGTCGCCGGCTATCAGGACGCCCCGGAGACGCTGGTACCCGGCCGGGGTTACTGGCTGAAGCCCGGCACGGCAGTCGCCCTCGCGCTCGATGGCCCCGCCCCGTCCGGCGCGTTTGCCATTGCCCTGGAGCCAGGATGGAACTTCATCGGCTCACCCTTCCCGACGCCGGTGCCATGGCGCCTGGCATCGCTGCAAGTGGAGCAGGATGGGCACGCGCCGCTGCCCCTCGCGTCCGCGGGACACCTCCTGGAGGAGTTCGCATTCGCTTTCCGGCCCGATCCTCTCGATCCAGACACGGGAAGCTACGTCCTGGTGTACGATTCGACCCTCCTGACGGGCATCACCGCCGACCGGCTTGAGCCGTGGCACGGCTATTGGGTGAAGGCGCGCGCGAAGTGCCGGCTGATCCTGCCCGACCCAAACATGCTCACCTCGCAATCGGCGCCTCGGACTGGGGCGGCGGGGTGGTGCGTGCCGGTCTCGGTGCGCAGTGCCATGGGCGCCCGAACGCTTCTGCTGGGGGTCGGAGCGCGGTCGGTATCAGCCGGTCTTCCCCCGGAGGGCGTGGCTGGCAACCGCCTCCGTGCCGGACTGGAACGGAACGGGCGCCTGCTGGCCGCGGATGTGCGCGCGGGCCGTAGGAAGAGCTACGAGTGGGAGATGGTCGTGGGTGCCGGCCAGTTGCCGGATGTCGGGGATGTGGTCGTGACGTGTGACCTGCGGGCGTTGCCAAGGGGCGTCGGGCTCACCCTGGTCGACAGGGCAACCGGGGCGCGGCGCTCCCTGCGCGCCAGCGGGAGCTATCGCTTCCGGGCATCGGGCGAGCCGCGGCGCTTCCAGATCATTGCACGGCCAGTGGAGACGGCGCCGCCGGTCATCACTGGGATCCGCCTGGTGAAGGCGCGCTCGGGAAGCGGAGCACTCCAGTTCACGCTCTCGCGCGCCGCGGTCGTGGACGCGGAGCTCCTGTCGCCCACGGGCAGGGTCGTGGCGGTCGCCGCACGCGCCCGGGCCTCGGACGCGGGCCTCAACGTGATGGCGTTCCCGGGCCGGTTTGGGCGCGGGCTGTATCTCGTGCGGGTGCGGGCGACCACCGAAGAAGGCGCGACCATGCAGGCGATCCGCCCGGTGGCGATCCTGGAGTAGGCACGGTCTGCACCGGCGCTTGCCACGGCGAGGGAGGCCATGGCAAGCGCCGGAGTCACTCGCGAGCTACCAGGAGAAGTAGGTCTCCACCGGCCGGCGCTCCTTCGCGGAAAGGTTGGCCGCCAGGGTCACATCGAGTGTCTTCAGGGCGTCGAGATAGTTCGACTTGATCCGCGAGCCGTCGCCCGTCTTCACCGCTTCGATGAAGACGCGGTCGATTGACTGCGCCTCGCGCGGCTCCACATCGAGCGGCGCGGCGCCGGCCGGAGTGATTACGGGGGCGTTGCCATCGGTGGTGAGCTTCATGCCCTCCAGGAAGAATTCAAACCCGC
>DUUU01000511.1 GCA_012841485.1 Armatimonadota bacterium | reverse complement strand
AGCACGGCGTCGATCTCGCCCTGCCCGACGATGGAGTAGGCATCACATCCCACGCCGGTATCGAGAAACAGCTCGTGGATATCGCGCAGGCGGCAGGGAACCTTGTTGATCAGATAGTCGCTCTCGCCGGATCGGTAGAGGCGGCGCGTGACCGTGACCTCGTCGAAATCGAGCGGGAGCGAGCGCGTCTCGTTGTCGAAAGTGAGCGAGGCCTCGGCAAAGCCGAGAGGGCGCCGGCGATGGGTGCCCGCGAAGATCACGTCCTGGGCGGAGAGACTGCGCAGCGAGCGCATGCTCTGCTCGCCCAGGACCCATTGGATCGCGTCTGCAATGTTACTCTTGCCGCTGCCGTTGGGGCCCACCACCGCGGTGACTCCCGGAAGGAACTCCAGCTCCGTCCGGTCCGCGAAGGTCTTGAACCCGAACAACTCAAGCCGTTTGAGGTGCATTCATACTAACCCCTCGTGCCTGGCTCCGGGACCGCGGTCCACCCCGCAACAAGCAGCGACGCATGCGTGATCCGCGTCACGCTTCATGCGGTGCGCGCGGCTCCAGGAGGAAACGGATCCCCGTCTTGGTGCCGTCATCCGTCTCGATTTTGAAGAAAGAGGGAACCGATACCAGGTCAATGCCATTGGGCGCCACATAGTCGCGCGCGATCGCGATCGCCTTGACGGCCTGGTTGACGGCACCCGCGCCGACCGCCTGCACGCTCACGCCGCCATCACGGCGGACCACTGAAGCGATCGCGCCGGCGACCATCTTCGGGGACGACTGTCCAGATACTTTCAGGATCTCGCTCTCCATACACTCGCCTCCTGCTTTTGAGTGCGAACGCCTCCCCGCGGCACTGGGCCGGTGGCGAGAAGGCTCGATGACCGGTAACGGCAGTTCCAGCGAAGGTCTATAGCATGGCGAAGCGGAATCGGCAACCTGCGCTGCATGGGATCAGGCGCGCTGAGAGCTTCCGCGGCAACACCCGGCCATGTACCATGGAGGCCTGCATCACCAGGTCGCTGGAAGGAGTAGCGTGCTACTCGCCCGTCCGGTAGAAACGGACAGGCAGCTCGCCCGGCAAATAGCCGCGGCGCTCGCTGATTCGGTGCTGAATGCGGTTGATTCGCGGCGCGCTGAAACTTCACCCATCCTTAGTTAGTTATCGTACGCGTGACCTGAGGACGGCGGTCCGGCCTCCGAGTTCGCCCGCGCCCCGGCCGGCGAGGAACCGGCCGTGATGGCGAGACTCGCGGCTTACTCCGGACGTCTTTGGGGTCTAGGCGTCGAAAAGAAAACGTTCCCAGTGCCCAGGCAAAAGAAAGGGGAAACCGCTCCTCTATCGAGCATTTCCCCACCATCCGCCCGGTCCCCGGTGCCGTCCTATTATAGGGGAAACGCACGGTTTTGGCAAGCCCCTTTTTCCTGCACCGGGATTCCGACACCCGGCAGGCCAGCACCAGGGGCGACAGCCGGCGTTCTCCTGTGGGACCCGGGTGTGCTCGGATATTCGCCCGGCGAGTTGCCACGGTCCCCCCCCTATGGTAGAATGTGAGCCGGGAGGACGAATGCTTCGCGAGGCACAGGAGAACTCTGGGGGCAGCGCCGAGGAACGGCGCCTCTTTGCCGCCCTGGCTGCGCTCATCGACTCGGGCGACGAGAGCGATGCCGGATTCGACCGGCATGCGCGCGCGCTCTTTGCCTATCAGCACGCCCATAACGAGCCGTACCGCCGTTTCTGCACCGCCCGCGGCATCACGCCGGATCGCATCACCCACTGGTCGCAAATCCCCGCGGCGCCCGCGGCGGCGTTCAAGGCGTTCGATCTCACTTGCACGCCCCCCGAGCATGCGGCCCGCATCTTCCGCTCCTCGGGCACGACGGGCCGCGCCTCCAGCCGCCACTACCTTTCCGCCGCGGCGCTCGATTTGTACGATCGCTCGCTG
Organism: Armatimonadota bacterium; assembly: GCA_012841485.1. The sequence goes on along the minus strand of DUUU01000511.1, from coordinate 2,866 downwards.
CGCGCGGGCTTCGCCCGTTTCGTGATCCCGGACGGCGCGCGCCTCCCCATCTGGGCGCTGGTGCCCTCTCCCGAAGCCGCACCCGAGTCGTCGCTTTCGCATATGCTGGGCTCGCTCATGGCGCAGGATCCCGATCTGGACCACCGCTTCTTCTGGGGCGAGCATGGTCCCGACATTCCGGCGCTTGCCTGGGCGCTCACCGGTGTTCGCGAGCCCCTGGTCCTCTTCGGCACCGCCTTCGCGTGGCTCCTCTTCTTCGACGGGCACGCCGGTCGCTTCGCCCTGCCGGATGGAACGCGCGTCCTTGAGACAGGCGGCTTCAAGGGGCGCACGCGCGAGATCCCGCGCGAAGAGCTGTACGCGCTCTTCACCGAGCGTCTGGGCGTTCCGCCGGCGCGCTGCCTGGCCGAATACGGCATGTGCGAGTTGTGCTCGCAGTTTTACGATGTTCTGCTGCAGCCTTCCCCCGCCGGCGGCCAGGAACCCCGGCGCAAACAGGGTCCCCCCTGGATTCGCACTCGCATCCTGGACCCGCGCACCGGCGAGGAGTGCCCCCCGGGCGTGCCCGGGGTGCTCTGTCACTATGATCTCGCCAACCTGAACTCCGTGCTCGCCGTCGCCACGGAGGACCTCGGGGTGGGCGCCGGCGGTGGCTTCGAGCTGTTGGGGCGCGTCTCCGGCGCCGAGCTGCGCGGCTGCTCGCTGACTGCGGAGGAGTGGCACGCCCGTGCGTAAGCGGATCGAGGCAGGCCTGGCCGGCCTGCGCCCGGCCTGCGCGGAGGTTCTTGCCCCGCTCCCGGTGGCGGAGCGGGTGGAGATCCTGGACGCCATCGGCCGGCGCCTGCAAGAGGCGCTGGCAGGCGATGCACGGTGCCCGCTGGCGCGGCCGCTGCAGGCTCTGCTCGCGCGAGAGGCGGTCGCAGAGGGTACGCGCGCCGGTATCGAGGCATTCGCCGCCTCGTTGCGCCGCGATGCGATCTGGGCGCTGCTCCAGGAGGAGCTGGGCGACCCGCGCGTCCTGGACGAGTTCCGCCCGCGCGCCTCCGGGGGATGGCACCGGGCCACCGCTCCGGAGGTCACCGCCTGTTTCTTCGCGGGGAACACGCCGCTCCTCGCCTGGCCACCGCTTGCCGCGGGCCTCCTCGCGGGCTCCGCGGTGTTTGGCAAGCTCTCGCGCGCCGATACGGCGTGGCCACGGCTTTTCCGCGATGCCACCGCGGCGGTGCATCCGGACCTGGGCCGATGCATCGCCCTGGAGGTCTGGCCGGGCGGCTCCCCCGAGTTCGATGCCGCCCTGTGTGACGGCGCGGACGCCGTGGTCGCCTTCGGATCCGATGCCACTATCGCTGCCCTGCGCGCGCGCACGCCCCCGGGAACGCCCTTCCACGGCTATGGCCATCGCCTGAGCATCGCGCTCATCCTGCAAGGTGCCGATGAGCCCGAGGCAGCCGCCGGCCTGGCGCGCGATGTCCTCCTTTACGACCAGCAGGGATGCCTCTCGGCGTCGCTGCTCTTCGTCGAGGGCGATGTGGACGAGGCCACGCGCTTTGGCGAGCACCTCGCCCAGGCGCTGGATGAGCAAGCGGGTCGGTGGCAGCTGGGCCCTCGCGACGCGGAGGGGTGCGCGCGCGTGCGCGTCGTGCGTGAGACGGCGCTTTTCGCTCCTGATGCCCGCGTCTGGGGAGACCCTGGCTGCCGCTGGAGCGTGCTCCTCGCGCCCGGCATGCGGCCCGAACCTCATGGGGGCGAGTGCGTCGTGCCAATCTACCCGTTCACGGAGATGGCCGATCTGGACCGTCTCCTCCGGCCCCTGCGCGCCGCGCTGCAGGGAGCCGCCGTCGCCGGTCCCAGCTCGCGCATGCCCGCGGCGGCCGAGATTCTGGCGCGCGCTGGAGTGAGCCGGATTTGCGCCCCCGGCGCTCTGCAAGTGCCATCCTTCGCCTGGCACCACAATGGGAGTTCCATCGTTCGCCACCTGCTGCACTGGACTGACCTGGAGACCGCCTGATGCTGCCTGAGCTACGAACCGAGGTGCCCGGGCCCCGCTCGCGCGAGATGTCTCGCGAGCTACGCCGCTGGGAGAGCCCGAACATCACCTACGTCAGCCCCGATTTCCCCATCTTCTGGGAGAGCGCGTCGGATTGCCTGGTGACCGACGTCGACGGCAACACCTTTCTCGATCTGAGCGCCAGTTTTGGAGCCGCCGCCGTGGGCCATGCCAACCCGCGCGTCGTCGCCGCGATCCAGGCGCAGGCCAGCCGCTTGCCACATGGCATGGGCGATGTCCACCCGCCCGCCGTGAAGGTGGATCTACTGCGGACACTAGGGCGCGTCTGTCCCGGACGCCTGGAGCAGACGATTCTGGGCAGCTCCGGGGGCGAGAGCGTGGAAGCGGCGCTAAAGACGGCGGTGGTGGCCACGGGCCGCGCCGGGGTGATCGCCTTCGAGGGCGCCTATCACGGCCTCACCTACGGGGCTCTCGCCGCCACCGGGCGCGACGATTTCCGCCGTCCCTTTCGGGAGCAGTTGGGCCGATTCGTGCGGCACCTCCCCTACCCCGACGACGCCGCGCAGGCAGCAAACATCCTCGAGCAGATCGCAGAGTGGCTGCGCTGCCCGCCGCCGGACCTGCCCCCCGTGGGCGCCGTTCTGGTGGAGCCGATTCAGGGCCGCGGTGGCATCCGCATCCCGCCTTCCGGCTGGCTCTCCGACCTCCTCGCGCTCTGCCATGAGCGGGGCGCTCTCCTGATCGCCGACGAGATCTTCACCGGCTTCGGGCGCACCGGAAGCTGGTTTGCCAGCGAAGTCGTGCCCGATATCCTCTGCGTGGGCAAGGCGATGGCCGGGGGCTTCCCGATCTCCGCGT
>DUUU01000046.1 GCA_012841485.1 Armatimonadota bacterium | reverse complement strand
TTCTGCGCGGCGAGATCCCATTCGAGGACGTTGCCGGCGGAATCGGCGATGAGGAGGAGCTTGCCATCACGGCGTGGCTCCACGCTGGCGAGCGATGCGCTGCCCACGCGGTACCGTGCCGCCAGCTTCCCCGTCTCCGGATCCCAGATCTCGAGGTCACTCCCGGTGGCGATAAGCGGCCGGCCATCCGGCAGGTAGCAGAGGTCGCCCATAGAGCGGTAGCGCATCCGAAGCGTGCCGAGGCGCTGCACGGCGCCCTCAGGCAGCGGCTCTCCGAAGCGGTCCGTGACCGGGACCGCCGCGGCCACTACGAACAAGAGGAGGAGAGCGTCGCGTCCCATATCTGCCCACTCCAATCGAGCTCAAGCGGCTCCGCGTCAGGCGGCAAAACCGGCGGCGCGCAGGCACGCGGGGCCCGCGGCCGAGACCGGCATCATGCTTCCAGCGTCTTCTCCGGGCCATACACGTTGCGATAGATACGGGTGTTGCCGCCCGTGATCACCTTCTCAGCCACCGGCCCCGAGAACCAGTTGTGATGCACCTGGGCCCCCTGGCAGGGAACGCCCCGTATGACCACGTGCCGGTGTTTGCCGAGGAAGGTGTTGTGGTGGATATGCATCCAGTCGCCGGCAATGTCGGTGCTATCGCCGCGGTCGCGCCCGCCGTGCATATCGAAGTGGTGGCTGGTGGCGTTGGGCCCCACCAGGTTGTAGGCGGCCTCGTAGCCTGCCCCCGGAGTGCCGCTGGAGGCGATGAAGTGACGGCCATGGTCGAAGCGATTGGCAATGATGCGCACGTCACTGGCATTGGTGGAGACGGCGTACCCCAGCCCCCCGAGTTGAATGTGGTGCATGTCGTTGTGGTGGATGTACGTGCCCATCGCGTTGGCGCTCACCCCAACGCCCGAAAGGTTGAAGCTATAGACCTCGCAGTTGTCCACCTCGCAGCCGTAGTGGGCCACCGAGAGGAAACGCGAGCTGATCGCCACGCGCTCCGCGCCGGCGTAAGCGCCCTCAAAGCGCAGCCCGGTCAGGCGCACCTCGTCACCCGCGGTAGAGAACATCGTCCCGTTCTTGCGCTTTGAGAGAAGGAGGGCACCCACCGATTCGCCTGCTCCGCGGCTGCCGGCGAGCGTGACGCCCTCCGGAATGGCAAGCGTTGCGGAGTTGGTCAGATCAATCCGGGCCCCATCGGGGATGAAGAGGATTTGCCCCGGCTTCGCGACCTTGAGGGCGGCGACGAGCTCCGCAGCGGTCGTCACAGTGAAATCCCCCTCGGTGTGGATGCGCCGGTAGCCCTTGCCGCCGCCGATGGGATCCCCCGTTGGGTTGGCCTCGCACCCGAAAGTCTCTGGCACCTCCGCGGCGGGCGCCCCGCACGCAAGCCGGCCAGTGATCAGCACGGCTCCCGTCCCCGCGGCGATCCTCAGAAAGGCACGCCGAGTCATCTCTGCACGCATGCGTCCCTCCTCTCGCCTACCTGGAAGGCTCTGAACCGGGCACGATTTGCCCCTGGTTCGGTGTGGTTCTGGCGGTTCCTTCCCGATCCCTGTCCGCTCTCAAGAAGCTCCGCGCGCTCGATCCGGATTCCCATCACTGGCAGCAATGTTGCAGTGGGGTCGCTGTCTCCACTTGGGCCAGAAAACGCCTGGCATTCGTGGAGCCTGCGCTCGGCGGCGGGAATCGGACCCGGTCGTCACGATGAGGGGAGTAGCAGGTGGACACGGGCAAGTCGATGGCGCGAAACGCGGCGGCCATGATGGTTTCCCAGGGAATGACCTGGGCGTCCACTCTGCTGCTTACAATCTACCTCCCGCGGATGCTGGGCGCCGCCGACTTCGGCAAGCTGCAGTTCGCCCTCGCTCTGACCGGGATGTTCGCGATCCTGGTCGATTTCGGCACCACGATGCTGATCACCCGGGAGGTTGCGCGGGATCACAGCCGTGCCCCCGCCTATCTCTCGAACACCCTGGCCCTCAAGCTCGGCACGGCGGTCGTGGCGTTCATCGCCGTGATGGCTACCGCGCGCGCGCTCGGCCGGCCCCCGGAGGTGCTGAACCTGGTGATGGTGTTCGGCATCGCCATGGGGATCTTCACAACGACGAGCTTCCTCAACAGCTTCCTGCAGGGCTTCGAGCAGGTTCATTACCAGGCATGGGGCCTCGTCATCGAGAAGGCGATCAACACGGCGCTCGTCCTTGCGCTCCTCTTCGCCGGGTTCGGGCTGCCCCCCATCGCCTGGGCGATGCTGGCCGCCGGCACGATCAGCATGCTCTGGAGTGGCTTCTTTGTGCTTCGACTGACACGCCCCAGCTTTGCCCTGCTGAGTCTGGAGTTCATGCGTGACCTGGTGAAGGCATCGCTCCCCTTCTTCATGTTCGCCGTCTTCGCCAAGATCTACGACAAGATCGATGTCACGATGCTGGCCGCCATGACGAGCGACACCGTGGTGGGGTGGTACGCGGCCGCCTACCGCCTCTTCGAATCGCTCTTCTTCCTGCCGCACATCTTCAACACGGTGACCTTCCCGGTGCT
>DUUU01000510.1 GCA_012841485.1 Armatimonadota bacterium | reverse complement strand
CGGCCTCGGTGATGTTGAACGGCGCCAGAACCGCATACCCCTCCTCCGCCAGACGCCGGCCATAGCCGTGGTAGATACCGGAGTCATCACCGAAACCGAAGACGCGCTCCGGAGAGCTCCCGATGCCGTGCTGCGCGATCACCAGGGGAAGCCGCCCCGAGGCGCGCTTGGGCAGCGCCAGGGCGCCCCGCGCACGGAGGTTCCCATAGAGGGGCACCATCATCCAGTGGGCCACGACGCGGTCATCCTCGAAGAACGGCTCCTGCTCTACCACGGGCTCGCCGGTGACCGGACCGAAATCACCGACCGCCTCCAGCCAGCGGCGCCGGTTCGGCTCCACGGAGGCATCCAGTGCTTCGGGCGAGGTGTAGTCTCTATGCCAGAACTCATCCTGCCGCTCCGCGTACGCCTCGCTGGTGGCGCGCAGGAAATCTTCGGTCTCGTGGCGCATGAGGTTCTGCTGGTCTGATGTCACGCGGCGCACCATGCCGCCGCCTACTTCCAGAGCATTTTCATAAGAAGGCATGCGATTACTCCCAATGAGGCCACCCTTCCGTGGCTTGTTCCATGGCGCCCTGAGAGATTGGGCGCTGAAGCGAGGCAACCACGTCGGCGCGGCTTCTTGCCGAAGCGCGTGGCTTCCCGTGCCGTCAGGTCGCGCGGTCTAGGCGTTGTGCAGATGGATATCCCACCCGAGGTAGTTGTCCATCGCTTCGCCGAGAGTGCGCGCCACGCGCGCGTGCGCAATCGCGACGTGGTGCTCGAATCCGCTCGCGCAGAGCAAGTGCAACAGCTGTTGCAGATCCGGGATGTGCGCGACGCCGGCGCCGCCAAACGTCTCCAGGGGATCCTCCGTGAACTCGCCCTCCCCCGCGTAGGCACGGATGCGCCCTGACAGGTCATCGGTGGAGACGCGCACAAAGGTAAACGGCCCTGGCTTGATGCGCCCCACACAGGTGCCGTGGGCGTTCTCGAAGCCCACCGTGCTGCCGACGATATCCTGGCAGCCCATCTGCGCGTGCGAGAAGCACGCCTTCGGCACGTTGCTGCAGTGGAAGAGAACGCACTTGTCCGGATCATCGCCGTAGTTGTTGTTCCAATCGAGAAGCGCCGCGGGCACCCCCGTTGCCAGGGTGAGCGCGTACATTCCGATCGCGCCGGTGATATCCACTTCGCAAGCACTCGGGAGAAGCCGGTTGCTCATCATGCTCATCACCGTGCAGGGCGCCACCCCGTAGAACTCCTCGATGGACGTCCAGCACTGCATCGCCGTGGCCACCACGCCGGTCTCCTCGATCCACTCGTCGAGGACGACCGCCAGCTTCGCCATCTTCAACAGCGATGCCTCTGGAGCATCTGTCGCCGGCAGGTACTCGCGGATGAGCGCGATCCTATCGCGCACCCGGCCATCGGTGTCGTAGAGGCGCCCGGTGCGCCCGAGAATCTCTGATAGGTCCACCGCTTCCACGGAGATGCCATGCGCCTCGAGGATCTTCTCGCTGTAACGAACCGTGTTGAACGCGGCCGGGCGTGACCCAATCGCGCCCACGCGGGCACTGCGCAGCCCCTTCACCACCCGGCACACCCCGTCGAACCACCGGAGATCCTCGCGGAACGCCGGCGATTGCGGGTCCATCGTGTGTTGCCGCGTCAGCGAGAAGCGGATGCCAAACTGGCGGAGGTTGTTGCACACCGAGAGCTTGCCGCAGAAGCTGTCGCGCCGGTCCGTTAGCGTCATCTTATCGGGCGTATCGGGGAAGGCGTGG
>DUUU01000509.1 GCA_012841485.1 Armatimonadota bacterium | reverse complement strand
TCTCTGCAAAGCCCCTTCGGGGCTTCTCCTCCCAGCCACCGCCGTTTTGAGACATCTGGGAGTACCCCCAACCCAGCCCGGCAGGGCTTCGCTTGCACGCAGCGCGGTGATTCATCGCCGCGCGCCGGGCTACCGACGCTCGTCGGGGCCGGTCATCAGCACCAGGGCGCCGCGGTAGGCCGGCACGACGAGACGCGCGGCCCCGTCCGATGCCTCCAGGCCCTCTGCCTTCCATGCGCCTTCGAAGCGCGCGCCCGGTGCCTTGAGCTCCACGGCGCGGTCAGTGTCGGTGAAGTTGGCGACCACCAAGAGGCGCTTCCCCTGATTGCGCCACTGGCTCACGCGCACCTGGGGATCGGAGACCGTCACCTCGCGCTGCTTCCAGAATGGGACGAACTCGGACTCGGCCAGGCCGAACGCCTGCTGCACGGCCCACACCTCCTCCACCACGCTCTGGCTGATGCTGCCTGCCCACAGGGGCGCGCCGTAGCACATCCCCGCCACGATGCAGCACTCACTGGAGGCGGTCTCCTTCAGCACGTCCTCACCCGCGAGCCGGCTGAGCTGGGGCAGGAGGAAGGTGGCGACGCCCGTCGTCGGTGAGTAGAACTCGGTGCGCCAGACGCGGTCGGGAATCCCCGTCATGTAGAAGTCGGGTCGGCCGACGACCTGGCTGCTATACTGCTCGCCGGGGCACCAGCCGTCGTTGAAGGCGTTGAACGGCGCGTACCAGTGGCTGTGCGCGTGCGAGAAGTAGAATTTGCCGGCGTCGTGGCACAGCTCGTAGATCCGCCGCGAGAGCGCGCGGTGGGCATACAGCGGCCAGGTGCGCCCTTTCTGCCCGAAGGAGTCAGTAAAGCCGCAACCGTGCAGCGCGTTATCGCAGGCGATGGCGCCATCGATATCGGTGTAGATCCCGCCGCCCCAGTCGTTGCGGATGTTCTCGCGGACGCACCAGACGAGGAAATCGGCGAAGCTACTCTGCGGGCAGACGGGCACTATGCTGTAGGGCGCGTCGTCCGGAACGCGCTTATAGCCGGAGAAAGAGCCGCCATACGGCTGGTTCCACTCCTCGCCGAAGAAGAGGTATTCCGGCGAGATGTTGGCCGTGCACTGCGCGCACGAGTAGGAGAGGCTCTCCTTGCCACTCGCCCTCCACCGGTCGACCAGCTCGCGCTGCTTCGCCGGATCGTAAGCAATCAGCCGGCCGTTCAGGTAGGAGATCTGCTTGCTCCAGCCAAAGACGAAGAGGTTGGAGCCCTTGAACTGAGGCCCGGACGCGAACCACCAATCGTAGAGGCATGCCGGCAGCGGGCGCACCGGAGTCGCCTGGATCCCCAGAGTGTAGGTGAGTGGCTTCTCGATCCGCGTGTGCTCGCTAATCAGGTGGAGACGCACCACCACCGCGTTCCCCTCGCGGCGGAGCGTCATGGCCGGCCTCTCCTTGCCGATGCGCCAGTTGGCCGCCGACTCCATGAACCACGAAAGCCCGCGTTCCTCGTTCCCCAGCCAGGCGTAGGGGAGAAACGCTTCCTCCACGAGCGACTTGCCATCCCACTCGCGGCAGGTGGGGTTGCGGTAGTAGGTGGCAACCTCGGCGCGGATCGGGATCTCCAGCGTCAGCTCGTCGACCTCCACGCCGCCCGCCGGTGGCGTGAGCGTCAGGTCGGCCCGGATCAATCCGTCAAACTCCATGAGCGTCTCGTAGCTGGCGGAGAGAGTGCCCAGGCGGCCCGTGCCGGCAACAGTGACTCGATATGGCTTCTCCTCGATGACGCGAGGCGGGCTCCAGGTGGCCGGCCCCGCGGCGACCAGCCGGACCGGCCCCGCGAGAAGCGGCTGCGCGGGAGGAGGCGCCGTCGTCTTCGCGCCCGGCTGCACGCACTCGCGCGCCGTGAGTTGCTCCGGGAATGCGCCTTTCAGGCTGAGCTCGCCGTTCCAGTAGCGGATCGCGCTCCCGGTGCGTGCCAGGGGCGTCCAGGGCTCCAACACCCGGTTGGCGCGCCACTCCTTCACCGGAGGCATCCAGGGCGTCGGCGGCTTGGTGATCGACGCGCGGCCAGTCAAACGCTCGCCTGCCGCGGTGATCGCGCCTTCCGCTACATACTCGCCATCCACCCACTCGGGCACGCGAGCGGCGAACTGCCCGTCGCCAAGCGGGCCGCGATGCGCCAGGAGCGCCTTCCCTTTCGGGTCGCGCACGGTCAGCTGGAGGGCTGGTTTGCCCGCCAGGCGCTCCTTCCACGCCGCGTCGAGGTGCGCGGGCCGGGCGGTCACCAGGAGCCGCTTGCCGGTGTAATCGGGCTTGATCGTCACGGCGAGCGTGGGGTCGATTCCTTTCGCGCCCCCGGGGGCGTCGAGTGCGTAGAGATCGAGGATCTCATCCTCCGCGAGAGCGCGGTTGAAGACCCGCACCTCGTCGCACACGGTCTGTTCCTCGGGGTCGCCCCACTGCTTGTTGTTCCAGAAGTCGATGGGGCACAGGGTGAAGGTGCCCTCGTCCAGCTTCGGGAGCGGCGAGGCAACCAAACCCTCGCCGACGCGCTGGCCGTTCGCGTAGAGGCGCACCGCTTTCGAATCCCAGGTGGCCGCCAGGTGAGTCCACTCGCCTTGCTTCAGGATATCGACCGGCGCGCCGGCGCGCAAGGTGGCATCCTGGGGCGTGCCCGGGTTCATCCGGATGTAGAGGATCACCGCCTCGTCGCCAATGGGGTAGAGGTAGAGCAACATGGTGTAGGCGGGCCCGGTGACGACGAGAAAGTGCCGGAACTTCGCCACGTGCCCGTCCCAGTTGAGCGGCTTCACCCAGCAGGAGAAGGTGCCCTGCGACGTATCGAGGTTGCCGCGAATGGGGTAGGAGCAGCGCTCGCCTTGCTGGAGCAGCATGCCCTGCCCCTTCACGCCCGGCGCAGAGTGGAACCCGAGGTCGGTCTCCAGGCTAGAGCGGCGCTCGCCAAGGGCAAAATCGGCATTGGCCGCGTCCCCATCGAAGGAGACATGGAACGTCAATCCCTCCGGCACGGCGCCGGCGGGCACGCAACCGAGCAGCAGCACAAGAGGCAAGAGCAAGCGAATCCACATGGCGGGTACTTCTCCGAGAGACGAACGATCACAAGCCAGACATGCGGGCGGGCAGTGGATGGGGCGGAGAGTACTCCGCCCCCACTCCATATCACACGTTAGACCTCAGCCCAGAGGTCGCGGACCACCTTGGCAGCCTGGATCGCCTCTGGCAGCGGGGGCGCGATGCTCACCTCCAGGGAGACCCAGCCCTTGTACTCCATCCCCTTGACAAGAGCGAGGCTCTCGCGGACCATCGCCTGGCCGGATCCGATGGCGGTGCCAACCCAGCGCCTGCCCGAGCCGGGATCGCCGGGGACGAAATCCTTGATATGCACGTGGCGGATCAGCTCCTTCAGGCGGGGGAAGGCCTGAACCGGCGTGTCGTCCGCGAAGAGGAAGTTGCCGTTATCGAAGGTGATCTTTAGATTTGGGTGGGCGGCGGCTTGCACCACCTCGAGCACATGCTCCGAGCTGCACGTGAACTCGGGGTAAACCCCGAAATCCTCAATCGTCATGGTGACGCCGGAGCCCTGGGCGCACTCGGCAACCTTGGCGAGGGCGTCGGCAAGCACTTTGCGCCCCTCCTCATTCGACATGCCGGTCGCGGGCTTGCTGCCGGCGACGAGCGCCGTGGGGCAGCCTAACCCGGCGCAGATCTCCACGCCCTGCGCCACCCAGTCGAGCGCGGCCTGGCGGTCAGCATCGCTTTCGCCCACCAGGTTGGCGCCGATGACGCAGCACGCGAACTCCATCCCCAGGTCCTTCGCGCCGCTCACCAGGTCGCCCCACCACGACGGGGTCTCGCTGCGGCGGAAGAGCGAGGGCTCAAGCCCGGTGAGGCCGGCCTCGCGGAAGTCGCGCAGCATGTCGCGCGGGGAGAGCGTTCCATCGGTCAGCTGCTTGTTGAACGGGAAGAGCATCACGGATTGCCGTAGATCAGACATTAGGAAGTTCCTTCCGATTGGCAGTTTGCCGGATCTGCCGCAGGAGTACCCGCGGAGGCTCAAGCCTGGTTTCGCCAACGCCCGTGGGATCCCTGCCGGCAGGATCCCACGGGGCCGGCACAGGCGGCCCGGGCCTCCAGGCCGCGCGTGCTTTCGGCGAGCCGCCGCGGAGTGCCGGCATCCGCCGGTGTGTCACAACCGCCCCAGGCTGGCACCCCGGGCAACTTCGGCGGTCACTCCTCGACGCGGCGCAAGAAGACTCGGTCCACGTAGACGGCGCCGATGTTCTCGGCGTTTTGGGCGGGTGCGAGCCAGATGAACTGCTGGCCTTCGGCCTTGAACCGCCCGAACTTCACGAGCTGCCAGCCCGGTTTCGCGTCGGCGGCGGCGAGCGCGCCGGCACAGGCGCCGGTCTTCATATCCGTGTCGTAAACCCCGAAGGTGCAGGCCCCGCCCTCTTTCCCCTTGAGGTCGAAGCGGACCAGGGCGCTCACCTCGTAAGTGGCGCCGGGCCGCACGCGGGCGTGGTCAATCTTCCACTGGGTGGCCCACTCGTTCGTCTCGCCTACCATGCGAACCGCGAAGCCCTCGGGCGCCGTCGGGTCTTCGTGAAGCCCGCTCAGCGTGCCCTCCCGGAAAAGACTGAACTCATCCGGTAGGATGACGATCTCCTCGCCTGCTCGCTGGCGCTTCACCAGATCCCGCTTCGGCGCCTGGCCAAGGGTGTAGGCCGTGGTTAAGGCCAGCGACTCCTTCGGAGGCAGGCTCTTCTCGGGGGTGAGCAGGTGGATCGTCACCGTGGGTCCGCCGGCGCGCACGGCAAAGGACGCCTGCTGAAGCTCGCCCGTCACCTGGCAGCGCACGCTCCGGCCGGTGGGCAGCGAGAGCGTCCACCCCTCCCGGGGCAGCACATCGCCGGCGAAGGTCTGCCGGGCATCCCAGGCGTCCGCGGGGATCGCGAGCGGCAACTCCTTGCCGCCGGCGACCAGGGTCACCTCCTCGCCGCCGGCTGCCAGATCAAGCGCGGAGCGAAGCCGTGCTGCGCGCGGCCGATCCGCCGTGTTCGTGACCGTCGTCTCGACCGTCCATCCTGATCCGGCCAGGCGGATCACACGCTTGAGCTCCAGGCCGTCGCTCAGAGTGGTGACCAGGGTCACCTGGTTGCTGGTGGCCGGGCCCTCCACGCGGAAGCTGGCGTTCGCGCCTGTCTTCTGCTTGCGGAATCCTGCGGCCTCCCAGGAGCCGCCGGCATAGGGGAAGCCGGAGGCCGTGGGGGGAGCAGGCGAGACGAGCTCTTGCCCGGTGGCTTTGTCCTCGATGGTGAGGATTCGCCCGCCCAGCAAGGGAGCGACGCGCAGGCGAAGCGCGTCATTCTCCAGGGTAACGAGCTTTGCGCCGTAGATTGCGGGCGCCACGCGCTCGTGAAGCTGCTGAGGGCTGAAGCGGCCCTCGCTCAGGTGGGTTACCCTCTCCTGATTGCAGATTGAGAAGAACTGATCAGCCACCTTCGCCATCGCGGGGTCGGGCTCGGGGCCGTAGGAATCGCCGCGGATGCGCCACGGCTTCGAGAAATCGGGGCGGACGCGGGTCAGCTGCACGTACTGAATCGGGAGGCGGGCCACCTGCACCCGGTAGAGCGCCTCGGGGTCGTCGGCGACGGCGCGCTCGGCCTCATCGAAGAGGGCATTCGCCTGGGCGACGAGTTCGGGGGGCATGTGCCCGCTCTCGGGGTGGATCCAGATCTTCTGATGAAGTCCCTTCTCAAGGACGTAGGCGCGGCGCAGGCGCAGGTAGCGGTCGATGGCGCCGGCCGCCTTGCCATAGAACCCCTCCAGGAACTCGCGGCGGTGGCGCTCCATGTCGCAGTTGGGGTTCCAGAGGATCTTCGCCAGGAGGTAGGCCTTCAGGTAGGCCATATCGGCGCCATGCGACTGGTAGGCGCCCTGCTCGAAGATTCCCTTCACGTTATTCTTCACGAAGAACTGGACGTTTGGCTGGAGCACCTCGATGT
>DUUU01000508.1 GCA_012841485.1 Armatimonadota bacterium | reverse complement strand
TGCCGCGCCCGGCGCGCCCTGTTCTCCCTCGCCCGTGTGATCTTCCAGCCGAACGGGTATGATTACAGCGGGGTAGAGGGAGAGGGATTTGCGGCATTGGCGATGCTTCCTGGTCGGAGTGCTGGTGGCTGCTGGCCTCATGCCACCAGTGGGCGCGCTCGGTGCAGAGGAGCGCCCGCGGCTGGGACTCGCCCTCAGTGGAGGGGCTGCTCTGGGGCTGGCACATGTTGGAGCCCTCGTGTGGCTGGAGGAGAACCGCGTGCCGGTTGACTGCGTGGCCGGCGCGAGCATGGGCGGGCTGGTCGGCGGCCTCTACGCTATGGGAATGCCTGCCGACGAGATCCGCCGCCTGGTGCTCGATTTGGACTGGGACGAGATCTTTGGTCCCTGGCCTCCCTTCCGTGTTCTGACCTTCCGGCGCAAGCAGGACGCCGTGGACTTCCCAGGAGGCAGTCGGTTCGGCTTGCGCCACGGCATCCGGTGGCCTAGCGGGCTCGATCCCGCGCAGCCGGTCAATCTCCTCCTCAGCCGGCTGGCGTTGCCCTATTCGCCGTTGCGCAGCTTCGACGACCTGCCGATTCCCTTCCGGTGCGTGGCGGTCGACCTCGTCCGGGGCGAGCGCGTCGTCCTGGGAGAGGGCTCGCTGGCGATGGCTCTGCGCGCGACGATGGCGGTGCCGGGCCTCTATACTCCTGTGGAGTCTGAGGGCCGGGTGCTCGTCGATGGCGGGCTTCTAGATAATCTGCCCGTGGATGTCGCTCGTGGGATGGGTGCGGAGGTGGTCATCGCGGTCGATGTGACGGGCCCGCTGAGTGAGAGCCAGTTTGCCCGCTCGCCGCTCGAGATATTGAACCGATCCGTGGACGTGGTCCTCCACCAGAGCGTGCGCGCCAACCGGGAGCGGGCGAACGTCATTATCGAGCCCAAGCTGGAGGGTCTGGGCGCGGAAGACTACGAGGCTGCGGCGGCGCTCATCGACGCGGGCTACGAGGCAGCGGCGGCGCGGGCTGCTGAGTTGCGGCGCTATGCGCTGAAAGCGCCCGAATGGAAGGCGCATCTGGCCCAGCGCCGGGCGCGGAGGCGCGCGGATGGCTTCACCCCCCGGTTCCTGCAGCTCGCGGGAGGATGTGTGGCCACGTGCCGCGCGGTGACGGAGAACCTCCGCCCGTTCATCGGCCGCCCGTTGAACGTTTCAGAACTCGAGACAGCGCTGATGGCCCTCGCGGGTCAAGGACGCATCGAGGGCCTGCTCTACGAGAAGGCGGAAACCGGAGGGGAAGAGGGTCTGATGATCTTCATCCAGGAGAAGGATTACGGCCCTCCCTTCATCCATGCGTTAATCGATGTCAACGGCGCCGATACCGACGCCGTGCAGTTCAACGTGCCGATGCGCCTCTCCATGCTCGACTTCCAGGGCTCGGGCGCGGAGCTACGCGCCGATGTGACGCTCGGCTCGCGGACCCGCCTGGCGGGGGAGTACTATCACCCGCTTGGTGGCCGACAGTGGTTCGTGGCACCGCAGGCTCTCTACCTGCGTGAGGCAACCCCCTGGTCACCCCTCGGCAGCAGCACTGGCGCCTACTCGACCCGCGAGCTTGGCATGGGTCTGGATATCGGGCGGACCTACGGGCGCGCGAGCGAGCTACGCCTGGGCGTATGGGGTGGACACCTGCGCGTCTCTCCCCGAGGAGAGAGCACGGTTCCGCTCCAGGATGGCGCGCACAGCTTCCTCTCGGCGCGCTGGACGACGGACATCCAGGATAGCGCGGTGATCCCCACGCGAGGCACGCGCTTTCATGTAGATGGCCGTTGGTATTTCCACACGCCGGGCGCCGCGCCGGGCTTCCCGGCACTCCAGGCCGATGTATCTCGCTTCTCCCCCCTCGGCCCGCACGAGACGCTTTTCCTCTTCGGGTCGGTAGGTGTGACGTTCACGGCCACGGCGCCGCTGGCCAGCCGGCTCGAGACCATCAGCCCGCTGCGCCTGGGGCTTGGGCTGGACACGCAGCCGTTCGGGAGCCACCACCTCCTGGGAGGTATCGGCTACCTCCGCGGTATCTCGCGCCTCCCGGCGCCCGTCGGGCGCACGGTCTATCTGGGGGTGTGGTATG
>DUUU01000507.1 GCA_012841485.1 Armatimonadota bacterium | reverse complement strand
GGAGGACGTGGGGCCTGATGGCGACATCAAGTACTACCGCGACTCGGAGGGCGTTCATCATGTGCCCAAGCGCACCCTGGACGAGCTGATCATCAAGCCCGGTGGTGCCTAAGCGCGGGGATGCGCACCGGATAGAGAGCCACGGGATGCCTGACGAGAGACCGCAGCGCCGGATGCCCACGCGCCGCGCGAACAACCTGGATGGCCGCACCTGGACCCGCTATTCCATCTCCGTGTGGAGCGACATTGCCCGTAGCCTCGAAGAGAAGCGCCTGCGTCATCCGGCGCTCTTCCCAGAGGCGCTTCCCGCCCGGCTGATTGAGTGCTTTACTGCCTCGGAGGAGGCCGTTGTCCTCGATCCCTTTGCCGGCGCCGGCTCGACCCTGCTCGCCGCGGCCCGGTTGGGCCGGCGGTCGGTGGGGATCGAGATCTGTCAGGAATACGTTGACATGGCGCAGGCGCGCATCGCAGCGCTGCCTCCGGAGGCGCCCCAGCCGCTCCTGCACCACGCCGATGTTCACGCGCTGCCGGAGTTGGTGCCCGCCGGCAGCGTCGATCTGGCGATCACGTCTCCCCCCTATTGGAACGTGCTCTCGGCGGCGCGGAGCGCCGACCGCCGGGCGACCCGTGACTATGCCGGCGCTACGGGCGACCTAGCGCGCATCGAAGAGTATGCCGAGTTTGTTCAGGCCCTTGGTGGCGCGTTTGCCGGCGTCCTGACGGTCCTCCGTCCGGGTGGGTATTGTTGCGTGGTCGTGATGGACCTGCGCAAGGGGAAGCAGTTCTACCCCTTTCATAGCGACCTGGCGAGCGAGCTGACGCGCCGGGGCTTCCTCCTCGACGATATCATCATCTGGGACCGCCATGCCGACTACAACTCGCTGCGCCCCCTCGGCTATCCCAGCGTTTTCCGGGTCAACAAGGTGCATGAATTCATTCTCATCTTCCAAAAGCCGCGCGCCCAGGCCGGGCGGGCGCGCTCTTGAGCACGGAGTTCACAGAAACAAACGCCGCCCGTAGATAGGGTGCGGATCTCAGAGGAGAGTGGGTTGGCAACACGGGTCTTCTTGGTACGGCATGGCGAGACGGAGTGGAACGCGCAGAGGCGCATCCAGGGGCACACCGATACCGCCCTGAGCGCGCGCGGCGTGGCGCAGGCGGAGTGCGTGGCCGGACGCTTGGCGGATGAGCCGGTGGCTGCCGTCTATTCCAGCGACCTGCGCCGGGCGTTCCAGACGGCGGAGGCGATTGCCTCGCGGCATGGCCTGCGCGTCGTGCCCGAGGTGGGGTTGCGCGAGGTGAGCTTCGGCGAGTGGGAAGGGAAGACCGAGGAGGATCTGGGCGCTGCCGCGTACGCGCAGGCGCTCCAGCTGTGGCGCGCGGACCCGCTCCGCAACCGCCCCCCAGGTGGCGAGTCGATTCCCGCCCTATTGCAGCGCGTTGGGAAGGTGTTTGACCGGGTGGTCGCGGCCCATACCGGGCAAACCGTCGTGATCGTCGGTCACGGCGGCTCGATGCGGGCGGTGCTCGCCCATGCCCTGGGGGGAGGGCTGGAGACGTACGCGGCGCTGCGCCCGCACAACGCCTCGCTCTCGCTGATCGAGGTGGGCGACTCCGGCGTGGTGTTGCAGCTCTACAACGACACCTGTTTTCTTAACGAATGAGGGCCGGGACCCGCGGGGGCCCCAGCCCATGTCACTCCTCGCCTACGCGAGGCCCATCGCTTCAACCACTGCTTTGGTATCCGCCGGGAGGGCGAGCGGCGGCTTCGACTCCTTGATGGCCCGGTCCGGATCCTTCAAGCCATGGCCGGTGAGGACGCAGACGATGGTGCTGCCTGCCGGGAAGTAGTTCTGCTTCGCCAGCTGGATCACGCCCGCGACAGAGGCGGCCGAGGCCGGCTCGCAGAAGACGCCGGTCTGCGCTGCGAGAAGGTTGTATGCCTCCAGAATCTGCGCGTCGGTCACCTTCTGAATGACGCCACCACTTTCGTCGCGTGCCGCCTCGGCGCTCTTCCAAGAGGCCGGGTTGCCGATGCGGATCGCGGTCGCGATCGTCTCCGGCGCCTCGATGGGGTGGCCATCGACGATGGGCGCCGAGCCGGCTGCCTGGAAGCCGAGCATCTTGGGCAGCCGGTCGATGCGTCCGGCCTCGCGATACTCTTTGTAGCCTTTCCAGTAGGCGGTGATGTTCCCCGCGTTGCCGACGGGAATGGCGTGGAAGTCGGGCGCGCGCCCGAGCACGTCACAGATCTCAAACGCGCCGGACTTCTGCCCCTCGATACGATATGGGTTCACTGAGTTCACCAGGGTGACTGGGTAGCGCTCGGTGATCTCGCGGACGATCCGCAACGCCGCATCAAAGTTCCCATCCACGGTGATGACGCGGGCGCCATGGATCACCGATTGCGCCATCTTGCCCATGGCGATCATGCCAGCGGGCACGAGCACGGTGCAGACCAGACCGGCGCGCGCCGAGTAGGCAGCCGCCGAGGCGGAGGTGTTGCCCGTCGAGCCGCAGATCACCGCCTTCGAGCCTTCCTCAAGCGCCTTGGTGATTGCCATCGTCATGCCGCGGTCCTTGAAGGAGCCGGTCGGGTTCAAGCCTTCATACTTGACGTAGATCTCAACATCCAGCCCCAGGAGCTTCGCGATCTGCGGCACGGGAATCAGGGGGGTGCCGCCCTCAAGCAGCGTCACCACCGGGGTGCGCTCGGAGACCGGCATGAAGGAACGATACTCTTCGATAACACCTCGCCACATGGAAAGTACCACCTATCTGATGAGATATACGGAACCGCCGGCTGCCTGGCGGTTGCGCGCGAACCAGCAGCGCGGACCAACACACACTGGCGGTGGAGCCATTGAGCGCGGAGCTGAGGCTCC
>DUUU01000045.1 GCA_012841485.1 Armatimonadota bacterium | reverse complement strand
GCGGCGCGGGCACGCGCCAGCTCCTCGGGACGGGCGCCTTTCTCCAGCTCTTGCAGCCGCGCCTCCGCAGCGGCGATGGCCGCCTCCAGTTCGGCCTGCTTCGCCTCGAGCTCGCGCGCGTCGAGCCGGGCGAGTGGCTGGCCGCGCTTCACGGAATCGCCTTCATCGACCAGGAGGTTCTCCAGGCGCCCGAAGAGCTTGGAGCTGACGGCGACCTGGGTCATCTCGACCGTGCCGGAAGCGATGATCCTCCCTTCTGGTATCTCTGCCGCGCGGCGGGATGCGGCGGCGCGGTAGATCAGTAGCCCCGCGGCAATGGCGATCACCAGCACGGGCACGGCCACGCGCGCGCGGGAATGAGTTTGACTCATCTTCTCTCTGCTCCTAATGGCTCCGCGACGAGCGCGGTTTGCCTCTGCGCGAGCCAGGAGGCCCGCACCCTTTGGATCGACTTTCGCTTATTGCCGGGCCTCAATCGCCGGAGCGGGCGTGTCGCCAGGTGGGATGCGCAGACCATCCACCAGGAGATCGACGCTTTCCTCCATGAGCGCATCGATGCGCGAGTCCTCTTCAAAGAGCGCCGGCCCTTCCAACAGGAAGAGTTGCAGTAGCGAGGAGAGGAAGAGGCGGATCGCCGCCTCCAGCCTCTCCGAGCGGTAGCCAGTCATGTCCGAATGCGTGCGGATCGCCTCCGCGGCCAGGGGCAATCCGGCGCGCAGCGTCTCGCGGAAGACGCGGTCCATTTCGGGCACGCGATGGATCTCCCGGAAGACGAGGGTGACCAGGTGGTGGCGCTCGCGGATGAAGTGCCGCCAGCGAGTGCCCAGCTTCAGGAGTTGGTCGCGTAAAGGCGCCTGGCCTTCGAGCGCGGCGAACTGGCGCAGGTGGGGGAGAAAGGAGTGTCGCTGGAAGACCTCCCGCAGCACCGCCTCCTTACTCTCGAAGTGGAGATAGATGACCGGCTCGGTGATGCCGGCGCGCCGGGCCAGCTCGCGCGTGGTGGAGGCCGCGTAACCCTGCTCGGCAAACAGCTCCAGCGCTGCCTCCAGGATGCGCTCCCGCCGCTCCTCAGCCGTCAGTCGCTTCCGCTTCTCCGCCATCGTCACCTTTCCGTGCGGGCTTGCCAGATAACTTAGTAATCACTAGCTTAGTATATCCCAACCGCTGCCTGGTGTCAAGCAGGTATGTGCGATCACC
Organism: Armatimonadota bacterium; assembly: GCA_012841485.1. The sequence continues at coordinate 2,752 of DUUU01000045.1, read as the reverse complement.
AGGGGCCGAGGTAAGGCATCGGCTCTGGGCACGGTGGCTCCCGGTTCCAATGCTCGGATTTCTCCAGTCTCTTCTCCCGTCACCCCGCAGGCCGCCCTGCCTCGGCCCCTTCGGGGTGCCAGGTATTTTCTGCCTGCGAGACCCAGGGTCAGGAGACCCTGGGCTGTCTTGTGGGACCGCTTCGCGGTCCTCCGCGAGCACCATGCGGTCGCTCCCCCTCTCAGGCCGCCGCCGTATCCGGTTGGCGGGGGGTACAGGCAGGCCCAGCCCGGCAGGGCTTCGCGCTCGAGCCGCGCGGTGCTCTAGCGCCGCGCCACGCCTCCCCTTCCCGGGGCTGGCGCGGGGTCGGAGGCCAGGGAAGGGGCCGGGGGGCAGGCAACCAGGTGACTGGCTCATATCGACACCGCGGATGGGGAGGGCCGCGCGCCGGATTGTGCGCTGCCTTCGCGGCTACGGATTCTTCATGTCGGAACCCAGGCCACGATTCGCGGCGCGCCGGTCTCGAGGCAGGGATGGAGGCCCGCGCCGCGAATCCACCGGTAAGCCGCGGCGAGAGGACGCGAGAGGGAGGACTGGAGAGTATCGATGACGAGAGGCGCGAGAGCCCTTCTGCCGGCAGAGCACGGATCGTGGTCGCTGATGCTCACGCCGTTCCTGATCGGCGCGGGCGTGGCAGAGGTTGAGGGGCGCGCGACGAGTGGCGTGGCGCTGGTGCTGGCATGGGTGGCGGTGCTGGCGCTCTTTCTCGCGCGGCAGCCGCTGGCGACATGGTTGTGTGCCCGAACGCGCGCGCCCGATAAGGCGGCGGAGGCCCTCCGGTGGGGAGTCGCGACTTCGGGCATCGCGGCCCTCGCTGGCCTGGGCCTGCTTGCCTTGGGGCGGGGCGCGATCCTGTGGCTGGCAGTGCCCGCGGCAGCGGTGCTCGCGGTCACCCTGGCGATGAGTTCCTGGCTGGGACCGCGCCGCCTGGCGACGGAGCTCGCGGGCGTCATCGGCCTGGCGCTTGCGGCCCCGGCGGCCTACGTGGCCGGAACGGGGGGGATTGGTCTGACTGCGGCGGGTGTCTGGGCCGTCAGCGCCTTGCACGGGGCGCTCAGCGTCCTCTACGTGCGCTTGCGCATCCACCAGCGCCACGAGCGGGTGTCGCGCGCGGAGGGGGCGTGGGTGGTTGCGGCCCATCTCCTGGGGGCGGCGGCCGTTCTGGCGGGGATCCAGACGGGATGGCTTCCCGCTCTCCTGGCGCTTCCTTTCGGGCTGTTGCTGCCGCGCGCGGCGGTCGCTGCATGGCGCAACCCGCCGCTGGAGAGCGTGCGCCGGTTCGGCTTCACCGAGATGGCTCTGGCCCTCGGCTTTGCCGCGCTGACGGTCATCGCCTATGCGCGCGCGAGCGCCGGGGCCCTATGAGAATGTGGCAGGCATCCGGAACAAACCAGGGGGGAAACATGGCTGAGAAGAAAGTGCGCGTCGGGGTGTTCGGCATCGGTCGGGGGCGCATGTTCGCCCAGCAGGCGGCCGCGATGGACGGCGTCGAGTTGGTCGCGATCTGTGACCAGCGCGAGAAGGCGATGCGTGACTTCGCGGCTCAATACGCCGGAGTGACCACCTACACGGAGTACGATCGCTTCCTGGAGCACGACATGGATGCCGTGGTCCTCGCCAACTACGCCACGGAGCACGCGCCCGCGGCGATCCAGGCGATGCGCGCGGGCAAGCACGTGCAGAGCGAGAACATCGCGGTGAAGACGATGGCGGAGGCCGTGGCGCTGGTGCGCGCGGTGGAGGCAACGGGTAAGATCTACATGTATGCCGAGAACTGTTGCTACACCAACACTGTCCAGGAGATCCGGCGCCTCTACTCTGCCGGCGAGCTAGGCGAGTTTCGCTACGGGGAGGGGGAGTACGTCCATCCCGTCTCGGTCGACGAGAAGATCCGCCTTTCGCCCACCTGGGACCACTGGCGCAACTGGCTCCCCGCCACCTACTACTGCACCCACGCCATGGGGCCACTCATGTACGTCTCGCGCACGCGCCCGGTGCAGGTGACCGGCTTCGAAGTGCCCTACGACTTTGATGACCCCACCTGCACCCAGACGCCGAAGCGGAGCGATACGGCAAGCATCATCATGTGCCGCATGGATAACGGCGGCTATGCCAAGCTACTCCAGGGGCATCTGAAGTGCCACCTCAACTGGTACCGCATCTACGGGAACCGCGGCAGCGCCGAGACGCTGCGCCACGGCGATAGCGCCTCGATCCGCGTGCGCAAGGAGCCATGGGAAAAAGGCGAGGAAGAGCCGGTCGAGCGCGTCTATAGGCCGGAGTTCCCGCAGTTCCATCACCTGGCGTCGCGTACGGGGCATGGCGGCGGCGATTTCTTTGTCGTTCACGAGTTCATCCGCGCGATTCGCACGGGCGAGCCACCGTACCTGGACGTGTACACCGGGCTGCAGATGAGCTGCGTGGGGATACTGGCGCACCGGAGCGCCCTCAACAACAACGCCCCCTACGAGGTGCCGAGCTTTCACGATCCCGAGGAGCTGAAGCGTTGGGAGAACGACCATCTCTCTCCCGACCCGGCGGATCCACCCGAGGCGCGGATCCCCGCGAGCACCCTGGGCGAGATCGAGAAGTCGCCCGAGGTGCGCTCCCGCTTTGAGCAGCGCGCGCGGGAGCTGCGTCCCGATTGCTACGAGTGAGGGGTGAGAGGAGACGCCGGGAGCCCTGGCCGCTGTACGCCAAGAGGGCGCCCGGC
>DUUU01000506.1 GCA_012841485.1 Armatimonadota bacterium | reverse complement strand
CCGCGAAGAGGCAGAGGCCCACCACCCGTGGGGCATACGGCTGCTTCTTCATGTGCTCCACCAGGCGCCGCAGCCCCTCCGCGCCCAGGCGGCGCCACTCGTGCGACATGAACGTCGGGCGCACCTGACACGCATCCGGGAAGGTGTGCGTCCGGAGGATCGCCACCTGGCCCCGACCGCTCACCATCTGATCCGCGGGGTTGTCGAAGAGCACCTGCGGGTTGGGATCCATCCAGAGCGCCGGCAGCACACGGATCTCCGGGTCCACATCGAGGGCCGCCTGGATCATGCGGTCCACCTCGGCAAACCAGCGCGGGTAGTACTCCTCCTCTTCCCCCGGAGCGCAGATCGCCGAGCCGCTCAGGAGCGGGCGGTGGATCTTGACGCCCGTCGCGGAGTAGTCCGCGTAGCGCCGGTAGTTGCCATACCAGTAGCCCCACAGGATCGGTGCCGTCGGCTGGCCGTTGATGTGCAGCATCGGCGTGCCGCGCACGGTGCGGATCACGTTCTCGGAAAAGCCAGGGCCTTCCGCCCTGCCCCCCGTCTGGCTGGCCAGCTGAGAGCCAGCCCCCCTCGCCACCGGGATCGTGAAGTGGAGCCCGAACTCATCCGCGCGGCAGCCGGGAAGCGCCGTCTCCAGGCCGGCGCCACCCGTGGGGAGCGAGACAAGAAGGGTGGCCGGCGTATTCCGCGGCGCCTCTTCGGGGATCGGCACGTCGAGGGTCACGGTGTGCCGGCCGGGCGCCCACGCGCTCGTCTTCACCACAGCAGGCGGAAGCACGGCGCCAAACAGCTCGTAGTCGTGCCGCGCCGATTCGGAGGGTTGACCCAGGCGAACCGCCACCGCGTAGTCGGCGAGCGGCCGCGTCTTGCACTCGAAAGTGACACGGCACCGGACCTTCGCGCCGGGCCGGACGGGACCGGCGGGATCCAGGCTCAGCTCCGTCACGCGCAGGCGCTCTCGGGGCGCGACCATCGGATAGGGAACGTGGTAGAGCCAGTGCCAGCCCACGCCCGGCGTGGCAATCGGCGAGCAGGCCACCCAGGCCGCCTCGTTGAACCCCGGCTTACGCCACGCCGGCGGCGCGCCCTGGAACGGGTGGCCCTTCCAGGAGGAATCGGTCGCGATCACCTGCCGCGTGCCATCCTTATGCAACAGCACCAGCTCGGCGAGGAGGCCGTGCGAGCCATGATCATAGAGGTCATCTACGCTCGCCGCGAGCACGTTCTCACCCTGAGCCAGGAGATCCAGCGGGATCTTCACCACGTTGGCGCGCCGGCACATGCTCCCGTTGTAGCTGATGTCGCGCAGTACCTGCCGGTTGTTCAGCCACAGCGCGTTCAGCCGGTCGAACGCGCAGGCGAGAAGCCACGCCTCGCGCACGCTCCCCGGATCCTCCAGATTGAACGCGCGCCGGAAATACCGCCGGTTGGGCTGCCGGCTCGGCAGCGGGAGCGTGGGCTGCACCCAGATGAGACGCCCCGTCCACGCCGGCGCGTAGTCCCAGGGCAAAATCGGCTTCGGGCCGAGCACCTGGAACTCGGTCACCGCCACGCGCCGGGCGGCGCCGGACTCTATCACCAGCCGGATCGCCCGCGTCGTCACCGGTTTCGGCAGGGGCACGCGGACCACGGCATCGGCCGGCTTGCCCGTGGCATCGCCGCTCGCCAGGCGCTCCCACTGCCCGTCCTGCAGCGCCTCTACCGCGTAGCGCCCGATCCCGCCCACGCCTTCCACCGGGCACCCGGGGAACTGGCGGAACGCCACCTCTCGTATCTCGAAGGCAAACCGCCCCTCCACGCGCAGCCACTGGGGGTAGCCTTCATCCGAGGAGACCCAGCCCGTGTCGGGCTTGCCATCGGTCGCCTTCGGGGCGGTGTAGGTCATCTCCGGCGCGGACGAGACCGCGCTCGGGATCGCCCACTCGGTGGTCGCCAGGTTCGTGCTCGCGTCCTGCCCGGCGACGGGCAGGCAGGTGAGAGCCAGGAGAATGAATGCGAGAAGTGTTCGGTGCATGAGACAGCCTTGCATGGAGTGGCGCGGCAAGAGCGCCCGCGAACAGGGGCCGCCGGAGGCTCAGGAGGCGGCAGGAGCCGCTCCCCGTCCCCGGCAGCCCGAGAGATAGAGTGCCAGAGACCCTCTCAGAGGAGATCGGCGACGCTGATGACGGCGCCGCCCGTCTCGGCGGAGCGATTAACCGCGACGGTGGCAGCGAGCGTCCGATAGGCATCCTCGTAATCGGAATGGATGACGCTGCGGTCGCCCGTCTTGATGGCATGGATGAAGGCGCGGTCCTCGCCTAGGTAGCCATCCTCCTGCTTCGTGTACTCGCCACTCTCCTCGGCGGAGTTCCAGGTGAGCACCGGACCGGCGATGTTGAGCGTGAAGCCCTCGGCCATCACGCGGCACGAGCTCTGGCCCCATCCCGCCAGCATGCAGGTGTTGCTGATGTTGCCCACGGCTCCGTTGGCGAAGACAAGGTTGGCGGTGGCGGCGTCGGCGATGTTGCAGTTTTCCACCTTCTTGTGCATCACCTGGCGAGTCTGGAACGCCTGCACCTGCATGATCTCGCCCGCCAGGTAGCGCGCCATGTCGACGATATGCGTCGTCTGCTCGACCATCTGCCCGCCCGACTGCTCCTGCACGCGCCACCAGGGCGCGCCCGGCAGCCCGCCCCAGAAGTTGCCGAAGACGAGACCAATCGTGCGCCCGGCGAGCATCTCCTTCGACTTGATCACGTGGTCATCCCAGCGGTACTTGTAGGCGACCAGCGTGATCACGCCGCTCTCCTTCACCTTCTTGAGGATAGGCCGGGCCATGTCGCAATCGATCGCCACCGGCTTCTCAATGAGCATGTGGAGGCCGCGCTCGCAGCAGGCAAACTCGATCTCGCCGTGCGCGAAGGGCGGAGTGCCGATGAAGACCGCTGTCAGGTCCTCTCCCTCCAGCATCTTCGCGAAGTCACTGTAGGCTCGCCCGCCAAACTTCTCCGCGGCCGCGCGGGCACGGTCGAGGTTGACGTCGCAGAAGCTGACCATCTCCACGCCTTCGATCCGCGAGAGCCGATCCATGTGGCCCTGGGCGATCCCGCCCGTGCCAATAAAGCCCATCCGGACTGACATTGATACTTTCCCCTGTTCTTTTTCAGTCGCCCGCGCCACCTTCCCGCGGGCACCCTTGCCATAACAGTTCTCGGAAGGCGTGCTGATCCCTACCGGGCCCCGAAACGCCGGGGCAGGCCCGGGCCTGCGCGCTCATCCGAGCCGCGCGCTGCGGGCATACAGATTGCCGGCTTCCAGCACCGGCGCATCGCACGTGAACGCCTCCTCCGCGCTCGCGAAGTCGTTGCCCAGCAGGCGAACGACCGCCTCTTCGGGGCTCTCCGCCACGGAGAGGAACCGTCCGGTGCCGTGTCCAGCCTGGCAGCCGCGCAATAGGAGCTCCGCACAGCGCAGGCAGTGGATCGCCGACGCGCCCTCGCCCCGTGCCGGGGGCGAGGAGAGGTCCACGTGAGAGAGCACGAGGTCGCGCACGCCCCGCGCGAAGAGGGCATGTTGCCAGGGCCCTTCCAGTTCATCCCAGCGGATGCGCACGTCCTGAAGGAGCACCTCCTCGGCCCCGGCAATCGCCAGCGCGCAGGGCACGCCTTGCGAGCGAAGCGTCCAACTTGGGCACCCGGTGAACTCCGGGTTGAAGCGCCCATTGTCGGCGCCGCCGCGCACCGTCAGATCCACGTCGCGGAGGGTGAGGCCCGAAACCGGGTTGTTCTGGGTGCCCCCGATGTAGCTGATGGTGGTACCGCGCGCCGTGATGCCGGAGAAGGCCAGGTCGGCTACCGGCGCCTGGCCTTCCACGCCTGCGGAGACGTACAGTGGCATCTGCGCGTCGATCACCACGTTGGCGAAGCGAACGCGCCGGATCTCCACGCCGTCGGAGGCGCTCGAGTAGCGGGAGATGACGTTGATTCCCACGTTGGAGTGATGGATGACCAGGTTGGAGAAGACGCAGTTGCGAATGAGACCCGAGCCCACGCCCACGCGGATGGCGTTGCAGGCGGAATGCAGCGTGCAGTTGGTCACGGTCACGTTCTCGCACGGCATCGGGCGCTCGCCCAATGGCTTCACGTTGCCCCGCAGGGTGATGCTGTCGTCTCCCGAGCGGATCTGGCACGAATCGACCGTGACGTCGCGGCAGCAATCGATGTCGATCCCGTCGCCATTGGGGGTGTCGTCCGGGTTGAAGACCAGAAGCCCGCGCGCCGTCACCTGCTCGCAGGCGTGGAAAAAGAGCGTCCAGTAGGGGGAGTTGACTAGCTCCACGCCTTCGACGCGCACCCCACGGCAGCGGCAGAAGAAGAGCATCTGCCCGGGGCGCCACTCCCAACTCCGCGCGCTTCCCCCCGCGTCCGGCGCCAGGAAAGGCAGGAACGCCACGCTGTTGCCGTCGATCTGCCCGCCACCGGTGATCGCCACCTGCTCCGCCTGGTAGGCCACCACCAGGTGGGCATCGCTGATCTTCTCGGACGCGAAGGCCACCGACTCCGGGAAGGGCAGGTTCTCCTCATAATCGGCCCGGCGCGGGCTACCGAGCAACACGCACCCCGCCTCCAGGTAGAGCGTGACGTGGCTCTTCAGCCAGAGCGTGCCGGTGACAAAGGTGCCTGGTGGGCAGTAGACCACGCCCCCGCCTGCGGCGTGGCAGGCATCGATCGCGCTCTGGATGGCGCGCGTGTTGATGGCGCCGGGCTCCGATGACGCGCCGTACTCTCGAATGTCGAAAACGTTCTTCATCGCTCCACTCCTCGCCGATGTCGCGATTGAGGGGTCCAGCAGCCGAGACCCACACCCCTCCCCGCCATGTGGTTTCGGTTCAGGCGGCAATGCTCCCCCTCGTCTCCCAAGTGCGCCCCGGACACGGCGCTCTCCTCCCGGCTCGATTGCATCAGGGAGCAGCGCGCTCGCCCGGCTGGCACCCTGCTGGCCGTGAAGGCCGTGGAGCACCCGAGAGGAGAGGCTCCGAGGGGGATTCCGCCGCCAGGCCAGGAAAGGAGTTGCCCCCGGAATCGCGAATGATCTGCTCGCATCGCCCTGCGCCGCGAGCGCGGGGTGCCCTGGGAAGGGGATTGGACGCATGAGGCCTGAACCGGGAGATCGAACGCTGAATGTCACGGTCGAGGATGTGGCTGCCGGGGTGCGCGGCGTCGGCGTGCAGCCCGGCGACACGGTGATGTTTCACAGCTCATTGAGCAGCATGGGCCACGTGGTGGGGGGCCCCAATACGGTGATCGAAGGCTTCCTGCGCGCGGTCGGGCCGGAGGGCACCGTGGCCGTGCCGACGCTGTGGTGGAACGGCACGCAGGACCTGGCCGATTGGGACTGCGAGACCTCCCCCTCCTACCCCGGGATCATCACCGAGACGTTCCGCCAGCGCCCGGATAGCATTCGCAGCAACAACCCCACCCACTCGATCTCGGCCATTGGCCGGCGTGCCGCCGAGCTGACTGCGGATCACGGCAAGTGGGGTCTCCGGCCCTGCATCTATCGCGACGAAGCCTTTGCCGTCGCCAGCCCCTGGGAGCGTCTCTATCAGTGGAACGCGCACTACTGCTTCGTGGGAGTTGATTTCACCGTCAACACGATGGGCCACTATTGCCAGAGCCGCCTGGTCGAGTGGGCACTGCAACAGGCGCCCTCGGAGCGACGCGCGGAGCTGGATCGACGGGTCAGCCGTTGGAGCGCCATCCTGGAGTACTACGAGCAGAGGCGCGCGGGGCTCACCGATGCCCCCCGCTTCATGTGGCCCAATTACGGCTTCCAGCGGATGGGCCAGCACCTGGAAAGCCTGGGGCTGGTCCGTTTTGGAAAGATCGGCTCGGCCACCTTACGGGCGATCCGCAGCCGCGACATGGTAGACACGATCCTGGCCACGCTCATCGCCCAGCCGGAGGAGTGGTTCACCGAGCCCTTCCTCTCCTGGTGGCACGATGCGGTCGGGCAGAGCGGCGAACGCAGCTCCTAGCCATCAGACACAGCAATTGAGGAGAGCATGAAGATTTGGAATAGCAGCCCCGCGTGGCCCTGGCCGTGCAACGAAGAGATCGCGAGATACCTGGAGGTGCCGGACTACTACCTCGTCGGCTACGAGGAGGCGCGCGGCTTCCTGAGAGGGCTACACAAAGCCCGCGTCGAGAGCGCCGGCAAGAGTGCCGGCGGCCGTGACCTGACCGTGGTGTACTATGGCCCGGACGCGCCCGAGCGCACCCTATGCGTCACCGGCGGCACCCACGGCACCGAGGTGGAGGGCGTCGCCGCCGTCGTCAACACGATCCGGGTTCTCGATTGTGGCTCGGACCTGCGCGGCCAAGCCTGGCCGGCCCTCACTGAGGTGGCGCGTCGCGTCGGCTTCTACCTGATGCCCTTCTTCAACCCGGACGCGGCCGCGCGCGCCGTCGTCAAGAGCTACGTCGGCATGCCGTTTGAGGTCGTCAACCACCTGCACGTCGGCTTCTGGAAGAATGGGAGGACGCTCGACCGCAAGCGCGTCTTCGGCCCGTGGACCCCGGAATCAGACCTCACCGGAAAGCTGGATCGCGTCGGCTATTTGGGGGCGCGCTATAACGACGCGGGCGCTGACATCAACCGCCCCTGCTCCCGAACCGAGGCCACGGCGGTCGAAACCCGGCAGATGCTCGAGTATCTCCGCCAGCGCCGGGTCGACTGCTACCTGGACATGCACTCGCACAGCACTGACCCGTGGCTGGGCATCTGCCCGCCCGAGCACACCTCCGGGAACCACGGCGATCTCGTGAAGCTGCAGCAGCTGACGCGCGAAAAGACGGTGCAGGCCGGCGGCCCCGACCTGAAACTGGCGGTGAAGGGCACGCGAACCTGGTTCAACAGCCACTTCTTCCCTGCCAACCTGGGGATCTACGCGCTCACGTACGAGGAGAAAGCCGGGTTCAAAGGCAACTTCCCCGAAGAGACGCCGCCCGAGGAGATCTGGCTGGCCAACGTGTACAACGGCATGCGCACGATTCTCGGTCTGGCGCAGGCGCTCCTGGAGGTCCCGTCGCCCTGGAGCTGATGGCCGGCTCGCTCCCCCCACGGCAGAGCGCCCCGGGGGGGAGCGAGCGCAACCAAACATCCCTTGCCACTACTGGCGCCGGCACCGGTCGCCGTCCTCAAGGGGTCGCCGCGTCCTCGATACCTGCCAGGAGGGCTTCCACCTCGCTGGCCAAGCGACGGGCGGCCGTATCCAGCAGGCGCTCGCCAATTTCCGGGGTTGCCCGCTCGATAGCCGCCCATTGCCTCTCCTCCCGGCCCTTGAGCTGCGAGGGAATCGGACTGGAGTCGATGTGGCGCACCCGCGTGAGGTCCACGAACTCCGGGTTGAGCGCGGCATTCATCGCCGTCTCCCAGAGACCACCGTGCGCGCCGGGGGATGGATCCTCTGGGTCGAGCCCGGGCAAAAGGTCAGCAAGATAGGTGGTGCTGCCGCAGGTATGGATCTTCATCCCGCCCAGCTGCCCGCCCAGGCGCTCGGCCAGGCGCCGGAGCAGCAACGCGGCTGGCCCGTGCCCGCCAAACGCCACGCAGAGGCGGAAGCCCAGCTCCGCCAGGTTTTCAAACAGCTCGGTGTAGATCTGCTCGCACAACTCCACGCTGACGAAGAGGCTGGGTGGATACAGCGGGGGCTTCCCCGAGCGCATCGCCTCGCGTGACAGCGGCGGGTTGCCGGCCGGCGCGAACGGCACCATGGGGAAGACGATGCCCCCCGTCAGGCGCGCGGCCCGACGACAGATCTCATACGCCTTTCCCGGGTCGACGCCCATGGCATTCTGCAGGCCGTGGTCTTCCATCGGGCCGCAGGCCCAGTAGGCAACCGGCGCCCGGCTTTGCTCGGCGTAGAACTCCTCCGGCCGAAGCTGCTCCCAGCAATGCAGGTCGCGCATCGGATCTCTCCCAGCCCGGGGCACGCGGCCGTGCCCCGGGCCCAGCAATCGGAAGCGGCCACCTGGCAGCCACGCGGGAACCTTCCTGGCGGTACACCCCCAGGGAATCGGCGTCACGTGCCGGCCGGCGAGGTCGGCCCAAGCTCCGAGCTGGCTCACTAGCCTAACGGTCGGCCAGCGCGGTCGCTACCGGAGCACGATCCAGCCCCGGCTCAACGGATCGGCATGGGCGCGCACGGAAGAGAACCACGCGGAGATCGCCGAATCCTTCCCCTCGCGCAGCTGCACGTTGCGCACGAAGTTCATGCGCACCAGCGGCTGCCGGTCCGGATCCACGCCCAGGGCCCTCAGCGGGATGCGCACTTCTGCCGTCCACTTATCGGAAAAGACCTTCGCGGCCCAATCGCAGTCGAAATCAACCGCCAGGCGCTCGGCGTAGCTCTGCCGGCCGTCGCGGTCATACTGGTCGAAGAACGCACCGTGGGCATTGATGATGAATTGGGCATGCGGCGCGGCTTCCATCCCCTTGTTGAGGAAGATCTCGACGGAGTCGTCCTTCCACGCCGAGCCATCTCGCGGTGCCGCCCGGCAGACCAACGCGGAGGTATCCTGGAGACACTCCAGACCGACATAGAGGTTGTCGCCCTGGCGTGCCAGGCGCACCTTCGTCACGTGCTCCGCCCGGCTCGTATCGCCCCATTTGAGGAAGTCGGTGAGCACATCTGCCTTCTGCCAGACCGCCTCGTCAAGCAGCCCATCTACCTTCAGTGGGGTTTCCAGCTTCATAGCCGTTCCCACTTTCAGCGACATGTCGCGGATGCGAGCGACCGTCTCCCGGTAGCTTTCCGAGCCGGCGTTGCCAAAAACCTCATCCACGCGCCGGGCGATCGCGTCGCGAAGCACGGCCGCGTCCGGGGTGCCCGACCGGCCGGCCTCCGCCATCGCATCGTTGATCACAGCACTGGCGAAGTAGCGGATGGCATTCGTGGTCGATCCCGCCTTCAGCGGCTCGAACCACCCGGAGAGGGGCGGGAAGAAGGCGATCGGGTCATCGCTGATGTGGTTCTCCTTCATCCACCGATCCACGTCGACGGTCGCCAGCTGGTCGGCCATCTCGCGCATTGCCGCCGCGACACGCTCGACGGGCGCCTTCCGGTCGATCAGCCGCTGCACCCGCTCGCCGGCCCAGTAGTTGCCGCACAGGAGGCGCGTCAGGTTCCACGTCTTCCGGAAGAACTGGATCCGCTTTCGGACGGTCTCATCCACCGCCAGGCGCTCGGCCTCGTCCAGATAGGCGGTCATCCGCTCCATAACGCGCGGCGAGAAGATCCGGAATTGCGCGGGGTCAGCCGCCAGGCGGTAGGCCCAGGCGCCCGCGCCCCTCTGCTTGCGCCAGGTCTCCTCGGCGAGAGCGAAGTAGCGGCGCATCGGCTCCGCGGCCTCGCGGAACATCCGCTCGTTCCAGTCTCTCATCAGGGCATCCAGATCGACGTTCGGATCCCAGACGATTCGCGCCATCGCGTAGAGCTTCGGGCCATCCAGCCCCCAGTTGGGGTAGACCTCCGCGT